>JBOFSK010000032.1:0-18145 GCA_051651505.1 Aeromonas sp. | reverse complement strand
TCCAGATGGCGGTGCAGGTCGGTCAGGGGGAGAGATCGGTCAATCATGGGGGCGCCCTCGTCGAGTCAGGTTTGAAAGCCTGCCATTCTAGGCGGGGCTTGCAAAAAAGATACCCCGTTTATCGCTAAACGGGGTGCTGGCGGACGGTGATTTGTCAGGGCGTGATGGGAATCGTTTTTCCCCGGGACTCAGGAGAGATCGAGTTCCTTCAGCTTGCGGGTCAGGGTATTGCGACCCCAACCGAGCAGGCGGGCCGCCTCCTGCTTGTGGCCATGGGTGTGCTCCAGTGCCGTCTTCAGCATGATCCGCTCGAACTGGGGCATGGCATCGGCCAGGATATCGGTCTCCCCCAGCGCCAGCTTGGCAGCAATCCACTCCTGCAATTGCTGTTGCCAGCAACCGGGCATGGCCGGTTGGCCCGGTTCGGCACTGTTGCTGATCGGGGTCAGTAGCTCGGCGGGCAGATCGCCCACCAGCACCTCCTGGCCAGAGGCCATCACGGTGAGCCAGCGGCAGACGTTCTCCAGCTGGCGCACGTTGCCCGGCCAGGGCAGACGGCTGATATAGACCTGGGTGTCCGGGTGCAGGCTCTTGGCCTCCACGTTCAGTTCTTTGGCCGCCCGCAGCAGGAAGTGATGGGCCAGCTGAGGAATATCTTCACGGCGCTCCCTGAGGGCGGGAATGTGGATGCGGATAACGTTGAGGCGGTGGAACAGATCTTCCCGAAACTCGCCATCGGCCACTCGTTTCTCCAAATTCTGGTGAGTGGCGGCGATGATCCGCACATCCACTTGCACCGGCTGGTGGCCGCCAACCCGGTAGAATTGGCCATCGGCCAGCACCCGCAGCAGCCGGGTCTGCACATCCAGCGGCATGTCGCCGATCTCGTCGAGAAACAGGGTGCCGCCGTCAGCTTGCTCGAAGCGGCCATGGCGGATGTTGTTGGCGCCAGTGAAAGCCCCCTTCTCATGGCCAAACAGCTCAGATTCGATGAGATCTTTGGGAATAGCCGCCATGTTGAGGGCGATGAAGTTCTTGTGAGCGCGCGGGCTGTGCTTGTGCAGCGCATGGGCGACCAGCTCCTTGCCGGTACCGCTCTGGCCGTTGATCAGCACCGAGATGCTGGAGCGCGACAGGCGACCGATGGCGCGGAACACCTCCTGCATCGCCGGTGCCTCGCCGATGATCTCCGGTGTGGCGGTGGTCTCCTGTTGGCGCACCTTGCGCTTGGTGCGCTGCTCTTTGAGGTGATTTTCGGCGCGGCGCACCAGGGTCACCGCTTCGTCGATATCGAACGGCTTGGGCAGATACTCGAAGGCACCACGCTGGTAGGCGTTGACCGCGCTATCGAGATCCGAGTGGGCGGTCATGATGATGATGGGCAGATCGGCCTGACGGCGGTGGATCTGCTCCAGCAGGCTGAGGCCATCGATGCCGGGCATCCGGATATCGGAGAGGATCACATCGGGCGAGCGCAGCTCAAGGGCGTGCAGCAGGGCTTCGCCATCGGCAAAGCTCTCGCAGTTGAAGCCTTCGCTGCCGAGAGTGCGCTCCAGCACCCAGCGGATAGAGCTGTCGTCATCGACGATCCACACTTTGGCGGTCATGGGGTTCCCTTACTTGCGAAGCGGTAGAAAAATGGTGAATTCGGTGTGACCCGGCCAGCTGATGCAGTCAATCCGCCCCTTGTGCTGGTCGATCAGGTTTTGGGCGATGGAGAGGCCGAGCCCGGTGCCCCCCTCCTTGCCGGTGATCATCGGATAGAACAGGGTGTCGCGGATGGCATCGGGAATACCAGGGCCGTTGTCGATGATTTTGATCTCCGCTGCCAGCCGGTAGCGCTGGCCGTGGATGGTGATCTGGAACGCGGTGCGGGTCTTGATGCGGATAAGCCCGGCCTGGTCCCCCAGCGCTTCGACGGCATTGCGTACTATGTTGAGAAACGCCTGTTGCAGCTGATCCGGCTCCATCTCGAATTCGGGGATGCTGGGGTCGTAATCCCGCTCGATGCGTGCTGTGGGCGGCAATTCCAGCTCCACCAGTCGGCGCACCTGCTCCAAGACCGAATGGACATTGTGCATCTGGTGGCGACCCGGGCGCTGGGGACCAAGCAGGCGATCGACCAGCACCCGCAGCCGGTCGGCCTGTTCGATGATGATGCCGGTGTATTCGCGCAAGGCCGGATCTGGCAGCTCTTTTTGCAGCAGCTGGGCAGCCCCGCGCAGGCCACCGAGGGGATTTTTGATCTCGTGAGCCAGCCCGCGTACCAGCTCCTTGGCGGCCAGCTGCTGGGCATGCTGTTGTTGCTCTTGGCTGATCTTCTTTTGCTGATCGATCTTGCGCAGCTCCACCAACATCAGTCGCTGTTCATGGTCGGCGAGCGGACTGACGCTGATCTCCACCAATCTGGGCTCGCCCTCCACCACCAAGGTGACTTCGCTGTCGGTAAAGCCCTGCCCCGAAACGAGGCACTGTTTGAGTCGTTGCAAATCGAGGGAGATATGCTCCAGCAGATGGGGTAGTTCAATACCGATCAACCGCCGTTGACTGAGGGAAAGTAGCTGTTCCGCCGCCGGGTTGACGAATTGAATACAGAGCCGCTCATCCATCAGGATCACGGCAGTAAATAAATTATCCAATAGGGTCTTGGCATTTTCCGAGCGGGTTGGCACAGGTTTCTCCCTAAAACGGTGCTTTGCACCAATGTGGTGCATTTAGTTTACCCGCATCGGTGCGCTGTATCACCCCTTATTGGTTTTGGGGGTGGGCTTGGGAGGGGGCGACACACTGGCTCTATGCAGGTAAAAAGTAACAACACTGGATTTAGCAAGGATCGTACCGTCTTTTGCCAGCAACTTAAGTTGCGCCTTGTGGGCGCCGCGATCGAGGTTTTCCACTCGGATCGCCAAGCTGTTGCTGACGATGGGGGCGGCCTTGCCATTGAGGGTGAGCTCAACCTTGTATTGAGCCGGTGGTTTGGGGGTGATATCAATCTGGAATACCACGTTACCTGTGTTATCGCGCAGGGTGCTGCCCTGTTCCGGTGACAGGAGTTCGATAGCAAACGTGCTGGCTTCTTTTATTTTTGTGGCATCCAGCCCAAGCAGGCTGTTGAGGTTGTCTACTTGTACCGAGCGAGATGGACTGTCGAGCAGGGAGGAGACGCGCAGATCAACCTCTTTGGCATTTTTGCCTGGAGGCGGTGCATCTGTGTAGTGGGTGATGCCATTGTCATCCATCCAAGCATAAACCTTGGCGGCATCAGCTCCGAATGAGGTGAGTAACAGGAGGCTGAGGGTCCCTGCACCGTATATTTTTTTCATCCATCTCTCCTTGACGGTATTTCGCCTCATCGTATCAGAAAAAAAACCCGCCAGAGGGCGGGTTTGGTCAAGATTAAGCAAGCTGCCGGGTTTAAGCGGGCAAGCTGAACTGCGTTATACCGAGTAGTACAGTTCAAATTCCAGCGGGTGCGGGGTCATGCGCACGCGGTCAACGTCATGCTGCTTCAGCTCCAGATAGGAGTTGATGAAGTCATCGCTGAACACGCCGCCACGGGTCAGGAACTCGCGGTCTGCATCCAGCGCGGACAGCGCTTCGTCCAGAGAGCCGGCAACGGTCGGTACTTCTGCGGCTTCTTCCGGCGGCAGGTCATACAAGTTCTTGTCCATGGCATCGCCCGGATGGATCTTGTTGATGATGCCGTCCAGGCCTGCCATCAGCTGGGCTGCGAAGGCCAGGTACGGGTTGGCAGCCGGATCCGGGAAGCGCACTTCGATACGACGGGCTTTCGGGCTCGGTACCACCGGAATACGGATGGAGGCAGAGCGGTTGCGGGCGGAGTAGGCCAGCATCACTGGTGCTTCATAACCTGGCACCAGACGCTTATAGGAGTTGGTGGTCGGGTTGGCAAAGGCGTTGATGGCCTTGGCATGCTTGATGATACCGCCGATGTAGTGCAGTGCCATTTCGGACAGGCCGCCGTACAGGTCGCCAGCAAACAGGTTGACGCCGTTCTTGGCCAGCGACTGGTGGCAGTGCATGCCGGAGCCGTTGTCGCCGAACATGGGTTTTGGCATGAAGGTGACGGTCTTGTTGTAGGCGTGAGCTACGTTGTGGATCACGTACTTCAGCACCTGTACTTCGTCCGCTTTCAGGGTAAGGGTGTTGAAGCGAGTGGCGATCTCGTTCTGACCGGCAGTGGCCACTTCGTGGTGGTGAGCTTCAACGACTTGGCCCATCTCTTCCAGCACCAGACACATGGCGGCGCGGATATCCTGGGAGGAGTCGACCGGTGCAACCGGGAAGTAACCGCCTTTTACGAATGGACGGTGGCCCTTGTTGCCGTGCTCATACTCGGTGCCGGAGTTCCATGCAGCTTCTTCAGATTCGATTTTCACGAAGCTGTGGCCCATGGTGTTAGAGAAGGTGATGTTGTCGAACATGAAGAATTCCGGCTCCGGCCCGAACAGCACGGTGTCAGCGATGCCGCTGGACTTGAGGAAATCTTCGGCGCGCTTGGCGATGGAGCGCGGGTCACGGTCGTAGCCCTGCATGGTGGCAGGCTCGAGCACGTCACAAACGATATTCAGGGTGGTCTCTTCAGTGAAGGGATCCAGCTTGGCGGAGGCTGCGTCCGGCATCAGTACCATGTCGGATTCGTTGATACCTTTCCAGCCGCCGATGGAAGATCCATCGAACATCTTGCCGTCTTCAAAGAAATCTTCGTTGACCTGATGAGAAGGAATGGAGACGTGCTGTTCTTTACCCTTGGTGTCGGTAAAGCGCAGATCAACAAATTTGACTTCGTGTTCCTGGATCATGGCCAAAACATTCTGGGCTGACATGCTAAGTAACCTCCGGTGTTATAAATCTTTGGGTGAATGCGTCATCGCATTCTCATAAGCCAATATCGTGCCAAGTTTCTGAGTACGTGATTTCAGGGTGTTCAGGGTATCTGTGCCACCAAATCTCAAGGGATTAAAAACTGAATTGCACCATTGTGGTGCGCTTGTGGATCATTTTGGTGCTCTTAAATAGTGCGTAGCATACGAACATTTACTACCCAAGCAAGGTTCGTTGAGGAGATCAATGATCCAGATCCAGAGTTGTGTGTGAATGAACTGCAATTCTGCTAGGCAGATCACAAAGGCGGGAGTACAATTAGCGCCCAATTTTACCCGGTGATTGAGGCGAGAATGTTAGAGAATTTACGCAATATTGCGATTATTGCGCACGTAGACCACGGCAAAACTACCCTGGTTGATAAGCTGCTGCAGCAGTCTGGAACCCTCGACCGTACCACTGATGGTCAAGAGCGTCTGATGGATTCCAACGATCTGGAAAAGGAACGTGGTATTACCATTCTCGCCAAGAACACCGCGATCCGTTGGAATGACTACCGTATCAACATCGTTGATACCCCGGGTCACGCCGACTTTGGTGGTGAAGTTGAGCGCGTTATGTCCATGGTTGACTCCGTGCTGCTGCTGGTTGACGCCGTTGACGGCCCGATGCCACAAACTCGTTTCGTAACCCAGAAAGCGTTCGCTCAGGGTCTTAAGCCGATCGTCGTTATCAACAAGATCGATCGTCCGGGTGCGCGTCCTGACTGGGTAATGGATCAGGTGTTCGATCTGTTCGACAACCTGGGTGCTACTGATGAGCAGCTGGACTTTAAAGTGGTTTACGCATCAGCCCTGAACGGTTGGGCGACCATGGATCTGGACGCTGAGTCCGATAACATGGAACCGCTGTTCCAAGCGATCGTTGATAACGTAGCAGCCCCTGCTGCGGATCCGGACGGTGGCTTCCAGATGCAGATTTCCCAGCTGGATTACAACTCCTACGTTGGCGTTATCGGTATCGGCCGAATCACCCGTGGTCGCGTTAAAACCAACCAGCAGGTTACTGTTGTTGGTGCTGACGGCAAAACCCGTACCGGTAAAACCGGTCAGGTATTGGGCTACCTGGGTCTGTCCCGTACTGAAGTTGCCGACGCGCAAGCGGGCGACATCATCGCCATCACCGGTCTGGGTGAGCTGAAAATCTCCGACACCATCTGTGATAACAGTGCTGTTGAAGCCTTGCCGCCGCTCTCCGTTGACGAGCCGACCGTGAACATGACCTTCCAGGTCAACACTTCACCGTTCGCCGGTAAGGAAGGCAAGTTCGTTACTTCCCGTAACATCCTGGAGCGTTTGACTCAGGAGCTGGTTCACAACGTGGCCCTGCGCGTGGAAGAAACTGAAGATCCGGACAAGTTCCGTGTATCTGGTCGCGGTGAATTGCACCTGTCGATCCTGATCGAAAACATGCGTCGTGAAGGTTACGAGCTGGCGGTATCCCGTCCGGAAGTTATCCTGCGCACCATTGATGGCGCGTTGCACGAACCATTCGAAACCGTGACTGTCGACGTTGAAGAAGCACACCAGGGTTCCGTGATGGAGCAACTCGGCCTGCGTAAGGGTGAGATGACCAACATGACGCCGGATGGCAAAGGCCGTGTCCGTCTTGACTTCATGATCCCAAGCCGTGGTTTGATCGGTTTCCAGACCGAGTTCCTGACCATGACCTCCGGTACTGGTCTGCTGTACCACACCTTCGACCATTACGGTCCACACAAGGGTGGTAGCATCGGTGAGCGTCAGAACGGTGTGCTGATCTCCAACGCCACAGGTAAGGCGCTGACCTTTGCACTGTTCGGCCTGCAAGACCGCGGTCGTCTGTTTATCGGTCACGCGGCAGAAGTATACGAAGGCCAGGTGATCGGTATTCACTCCCGCTCCAACGACCTGACTGTAAACTGCCTGAAAGGTAAGCAGTTGACCAACATGCGTGCCTCCGGTACTGATGAAGCGCAAGTGCTGACTCCGCCGATCCGCATGACCCTGGAACAGGCTCTTGAGTTTATCGACAACGATGAGCTGGTAGAGATCACGCCAAAGGCAGTTCGTATTCGTAAGAAACTGCTGACCGAAATGGATCGTAAGCGTGCTGGCCGTGGCTAATGCCATGTGTTGAGTCGCTTGGCAGTCGGACTGACTAGCTGACGGTTCATTGATAATCGGGCCCAAACCTCTGGTTTGGGCCCGATTTTTTTATGTCTGTTATGTCGCGAATCATGTTGGGTGAGCGGGTCGGGCGTTGTTCGCGAACAGCTTGAGCCGGTGCCTGAGGAGGGGCTCAATATGAAAATGCCGCAGTGGGTCAGCGCTGCGGCATTTTTTGTGGGTGTCCGGGGCCTGGTTACTGGCGCCAGAAGGAAGGGAAGAACAATACCACGACAGTGAGTATCTCTAGTCGTCCAAGCAGCATGCCGAACGAGAGTAACCACTTAGCCGAGTCGGGTAAGCTGGCAAAGTTGGTGCTCGGACCGACCACGGGTCCCATACCCGGCCCAACGTTAGCAACAGCTGTGATGGCGCTGGAGGTGGCGGTGAGGGGATCGAGTCCGATGGTTGCCAGCAGCGCTGCGATCACCAAAATGATAATGAAGTAGGCCAGTACGAAGGAGATCATCGAGCGAATGATGCCATCGTTGACGGTGCGACCATTGTATTTTTGTGGAAATACCGCCGAGGGGTGCATTAGCTGGCGCATCTGTTTGCGAAACAGCGCAAATGCCACCTGTACCCGAAAAATTTTGAGACCGCCAGAGGTGGATCCAGAGCAGGCACCGACCGCCAGCAGCACCATAAAGATGACGCTGGTCAGCGGCCCCCAGGTGCCAAAATCGCCAAGGCCATAGCCGGTGGTGGTAAGCACAGAGACAATGTTGAAGCTGCTGATGCGCAGGGCATCCATAAAGCTGAACAGATCCCGCTGCCACAGGTAGAGGGTCATAATGGCGGTAATCCCGATCACCAGCCAGAAAAAGCCGCGCACCTGGGCGTCCTGGAACAGGCTGTAATCCTTGTGGTTGAGGCTCTGTACGTAGAGCAGGAAGGGTAGGCCGCCGAGGAACATGAACAGGGTGCCAATCCAGTGTGCCGAGTTGGAAAAGTGGGACATGGATTGATCGGAGGTGGAGTAACCACCGGTACTCAAGGTCGTCATGGCATGGTTGATCGCCTCGAACATGCTCATGCCGCTGGCCCAGTAGGCCATAAAGCAGAGCATGGAGAGCACCAGATAAACCAGTACTATGTTGTTGGCCACCGTCTTGGCCCGTGGCGCACTCTTGTCTGACCAATCGGAGCTTTCGGTCTGGAACAGCTTCATGCCACCGACGTTGAGGTAGGGCAGCACGGCTACCGCCATGACGATAAAGCCCACGCCCCCCAGCCACTGCAGAATGGATCGCCACAACAGGATGCTGTGGGCCATGTTGTCGAGCCCGGAGAGTACAGTCGAGCCCGTGGTGGTGACGCCTGACATGGTTTCGAAATAGGCATCAGCAAAGCCGATGTGATTGATGAAGACAAAAGGCAGGGCGCCGAAGATACAGGCCACCAACCAGACCGAGGTGGTGAGCAGGAACATTTCGCGCACCCCCAGATGAAATTCTGCCTTGCGGCCATAGTGCAGGCAGAATAAGGCGGCACCATGGGTGATCAGCACGGACTTGAGAAATTCGACGAATCCCTCAGAGCCGGTGAGCAGCGCCAGCAAGGTGGGGAGCCACATGAAGAGCGCCAGCTTGGAGAGCACCAACCCGAGGGTAAAGATAATGGGACGCAGCTTGATCATGTCAGATAACCAGGTCTTTGCTTAAGAGAAGACCCGGTCAGCATGCGGGGCGCGCAGGGCCGGGTCCGATGTGATGGTATATGTAATCTTTTTATTACAAAAAGAAAGCACTGGGTTGGAACAGTCGTTCCACTTCCGGGATGTGCTTCTTATCCACCAGAAACATGATTACATGGTCATCTTGCTGAATTTTGGTGCGATCATGAGCGATCAGCACCTCATCTCCGCGAACGATGGCACCAATAGTTGTGCCTGGTGGCAGCCTTAGTTCACCCACGCTCTTGCCAACGACCTTGGAGGTTGTCTCGTCGCCATGGGCGATCGCCTCGATCGCCTCGGCGGCACCACGGCGCAAGCTGTAGACGTTGGCGATGTCTGCCCGACGTACATGGGTCAGCAGGGCTGAGATGGTCGCTTGTTGGGGCGAGATGGCGATGTCGATGGGGCCACCTTGCACCAAATCCACGTAGGCACCGCGCTGGATCAGCACCATGGTCTTCTTGGCACCCATCTTCTTGGCCAGCAGGGCTGACATGATGTTGGCCTCGTCCTCGTTGGTCACCGCGATAAAGACATCGATCTGGTCGATATGCTCCTCGGCCAGCAGCTCCTGATCGGAGGCATCGCCACAAAAGACGATGGTGTTTTCCAGCAGCTCGGAGAGCTGCTCAGCCCGTTTCTGATTACGTTCAATCAGTTTGACGCTGTAACGCTTTTCCAGCTGGCGCGCCAGACCGGCACCGATATTACCACCGCCGACGATCATGATACGGCGGTAGGGGCTCTCCAGCCTTTGCAGCTCTGACATCACGGCGCGGATATGGCCCGCGGCGGCGACGAAGAACACCTCGTCATCCGCTTCGATGATGGTGGTGCCTTGCGGACGGATCGGGCGCCCCTGACGGAAAATGGCCGCTACCCGGGTCTCGATGTTGGGCATATGCTCGCGCAGGGTGGAGAGGGCATTGCCCACCAAGGGGCCGCCGTAGTAAGCCTTTACCGCCACTAAACCTACCCTTCCACCTGCAAAATCAACAACCTGCAGGGCTCCCGGGTATTCGATCAGGCGACGAACATAGTCGGTAACCAGTTGTTCGGGGGCGATCAGGTGATCGACCGGCACTGATTCGGGTAAAAACAGTCGATCGCGTTCACTGAGGTAGGCGCGTGAGCGGATCCTTGCCACCTTGTTGGGGGTGTTGAACAGGGTGTAGGCAATCTGACAAGCAATCATGTTGGTTTCATCACTGTTGGTGACGGCCACCAGCATGTCGGCATCTTGAGCGCCCGCCTCACGCAGCACCTTGGGGTGCGCTCCGTGGCCGTTGACCACCCGCAGGTCAAACTTGTCCTGCAGCTCGCGCAGACGTTCACTGTCGGTATCGACGAGGGTGATGTCGTTGTTCTCCCCGGCCAGGTTCTCGGCCAGGGTGCCGCCCACCTGGCCGGCTCCCAAAATGATAATTTTCATAGGGAACGTTTACTCACATTGTGTCGTAAGGTGCAGCCAGGCAGATGCCTGGCTGGGTTCCTGAATGAGGGGGGTCATCTCAGGTTCAGAGCTTGATCAGCTTGGCGTAGTAGAAACCATCCATGTCCACCTCGCCCGGCAGGAATTGACGACCGGGGCAATCCGGGGTGTCCTGGGGGTGCAATGGTACCAATTTGGCATCTTTGGTCGCCGCAAGGAAGGCGCGGATCTGCTCGCGGTTCTCTTCTGGCAGAACTGAGCAGGTGGCATAGAGCAGGGTGCCGCCGCTCTTCAGCTTGCCCCACAGGGCATTCAGGATGCGACGCTGTAGCTCGGCCAGCTCGCGAATATCCTGATCCCGGCGTAGCCATTTGATATCGGGGTGACGCCGGATCACGCCAGTGGCGGAGCAGGGGGCATCCAGCAGGATGCGATCGAACTGACCTTGTGGCCACCACTGTTCAGGGGTGCTGGCATCGCCATGGATCACTTGGGCGTTGATGCCGATACGATCCAGGTTTTCCTGCACCCGTTTGAGGCGGTTCTCGTCCGCATCGACGGCGACCACACCAGCGAGCTTGGGTTGGCGTTCAAGCAGGTGCGCCGTTTTGCCACCCGGGGCGGCACAGGCGTCGAGTACCCATTCACCCGGTTGCGGGTCAAGCAGAGCGGCGGCTTGCTGGGCGGCGCCATCTTGTACCGAGCAGTCACCCAGCTCAAAACCGGGCAGCTTGGTCACATCGCAAGGGCGCTCGAGCAGGATGCAATCCTCACCCTCTTCACCGGCCACAGCATTGATGCCGACCTCGGCCATCCGTGCCAGCATGGCCTCGCGGCTTTGGCGCTGGCTGTTATTGCGGATCCACATAGGGGGGCGCTGATTGTTAGCGTCCATGATCAATTCCCATTGATCAGGGTAGGCTTGGCGCAACCGCTTGGTGAGCCATTCCGGATGGCCGAGGCGAATATTGGGCACCCGGTCGATGCGCAGCAGGATCACTTCAGCACTGCGCTGGAAGTTGCGCAGCACACCGTTGATCAGGCCACGCAGCGACGATCCTTTGAGCAGTTTGACGGCGTTGACCGTCTCGGCCACCGCGGCGTGGGCTGGAATGCGGGTATAGATGAGCTGATAGAGGCCGACCAAGATCAGGTAGTGAAAGATGCGGCTCTTGTTTTTCAGTGGCTTATCCATCATCTCGCCCACTGCCGCATCGAGGCGAGGCAGCCAGCGTAGCGTGCCATAGCAAAGTTCTTGCAGGAGGGCGCGATCGCGGGGTGCAACCTTCTCCTGGGCAGCAGGCAGAACGGCGGAGAGGGATTGACCCTGATCCAGCACCTGTTGAATAACGAGAGCAGCCTGTGCGCGTGTTTTCATAATGTTACCTTAGATGCGCAAGTCGGGGCCTGGGCCCCGCTTGTGTCGATTCAGTTCAATGCAATTGCGTGCCGGGTTCAAACCAGTCGCGGCGAGAGTTGAGCAAGTCTGCAACAGACATGGCTTTTTTACCGGGAGGTTGCAGCGTCAGCAAGCGCAAGATGCCCTGGCCGGTGGCCATGTCGATACCCTGTTTATCGGCTTTAAGTAAGGTGCCCGGGTGCTGACCGTGCTCGTTGGCGATCACTTCTGCGTGCCATACCTTGATGGTCTGCCCTGCCACTTCAAACCAGCTGATGGGCCAAGGGTTGAAGGCGCGAATGCAACGCTCAATGGCGGCTGCGCCCATTGACCAGTCGATACGGGCTTCTTCTTTGGAGAGCTTTTGGGCGTAGTTGGCCAGCGCATCATCTTGTGCCTCGGCCGCAGTTTCGCCGGCAGCCATGGCATTGATGGTAGCGACCAATGCTTGCGGCCCCAGCTCGGCCAACTTGTCATAGAGGCTGGTTGAGGTATCGTCAGCACCAATCGGGCAGTTGACCTTGCGGATCATGGCGCCGGTATCGAGTCCCACATCCATCTGCATAATGGTGACGCCCGTTTCGGCATCGCCCGCCCAGATGGCACGCTGGATCGGTGCCGCCCCGCGCCAGCGCGGTAGCAGAGAACCGTGGACGTTGATGCAGCCAAGACGTGGAGTATCGAGTACCACCTTGGGCAGGATCAGGCCATAGGCCACCACGACCATCAGGTCGGCCCCAAGGGCTGCCAGCTCGGCTTGCGCCTCTTCATTGCGCAAGGAAGCCGGTTGGTAAACCGGCAGATTGTGGGTCAGGGCCAGCTCCTTGACCGGGCTGGCGGTAAGCTTCTGGCCACGGCCTGCCGGTTTGTCTGGCTGAGTATAAACAGCCACGACCTCGTGGTTGCAAGACAACAACGCCGCCAAGTGACGGGCGGCGAAGTCGGGAGTACCGGCAAAAATCAGTTTCAGCTTATTCAATGGGGCAGGTCCTCAGAGGG
Source organism: Aeromonas sp. (assembly GCA_051651505.1). Classification (GTDB taxonomy): domain Bacteria; phylum Pseudomonadota; class Gammaproteobacteria; order Enterobacterales; family Aeromonadaceae; genus Aeromonas. The sequence goes on along the minus strand of JBOFSK010000032.1, from coordinate 5,585 downwards.
CTTTGCGATCTTCACGGGCCATTTTTTCCAGCTTCTGACGAATACGCTGGCGCTTGAGTGGCGACAAGTAATCCACAAACAGCTTGCCGATCAGATGATCCATCTCATGCTGAACGCAGATGGCGAGCAGATCGTCCGCGGCCAGCTCGAACGGCTTGCCGTGGCGATCCAGCGCGCGCAAGGTGAGTTGTTCGGCGCGGGGCACCAGGGCGCGCTGATCCGGCACGGAAAGGCAACCCTCTTCAATGCCGGTGCTGCCGCTTTGGGTTAGGATCTCTGGATTGATCAATACCAGAGGATCTTCACGGTTTTCAGAGACATCGATGACTATGATACGCTGATGAATATTGACTTGAGTCGCAGCCAGGCCAATGCCTTCTTCCGCGTACATGGTGTCGAACATATCATCTACAATCTGTTGCAACTCGGGAGTGAAGGTCTCAACAGGGGCTGCTACAGTGCGCAGACGCTCATCGGGGAAGCGCAATACATTTAGAATGGCCATAGTTTTTCTTTCTTTTCGCATAAAAGCAGTCAATATTGGCGTAATTCTAGTCATTTACGCCGATAAAAAACAGCAACACTTTGCGTGCAGAAGTAACAGGGAGTGTTATGTATCTGAAGCAAGCCATCGTCACCTGCTTGTTGGTGACCGTTAGCCAAGCGGTCTTGGCTGAGCAGTTGACGCTCAAGGCGGGTTATCCTCAAAGCTATGTGGTGCAAAAAGGGGATACCCTGTGGGATGTTTCCGGCAAATATCTGACGGAGCCTTGGTTGTGGCCACGCCTCTGGAACATCAATCCGCAGATTGCCAACCCACATTTGATCTACCCTGGTGACGTGCTGCATCTGAGCTGGGTCAATGGCCAGCCGCGTCTTGGCAAGGCCATGCAAGGGGGGAAGCAGTTGGTTCGCATGAGCCCTAAAAATCGTTATGAGAATAAGGCTAACCCCATCCCCACCCTGCCTATTAGCGAGATCGGCCCTTTTTTACAAACTGACCATATTCTGGCTGATAACCAGTTACAGCACAGTTTGCCTTATCTGTTGGGATCGGATCAGAAGCATATCGCCATGCTGGAGGGTGAAACCCTTTATGTGCAGGGATCGCTGACGCCGGGTCAATTGTATGGCATTTACCACCCCGGTATGGTGTACAAAGATCGCAAAACCGGTGAGCAACTCGGCCAGGAAGCGATTTTTGCCGGCGTGGTGCGTGCGGTGGCGCGCCTTGATGGTGACCGCACAGAGGTGGCACTGATCCGCAATCAGCGGGAGGTGTTACAGGGCGACAAGGTGATGCCGCTGCCCACGCAAGAGAGCATGCCCGCAATGTTCCTGCCCAAGGCCGCCCCAGCGATTACGCCGGGTTATATTATTGACCTGCCGAGCAAAGCGCGCGGTGGTGGCAAGTTCGATGTGGTGTTGATCAACAAGGGGAGTCGGGATCTGCTATCTGCAGGGGATGTGCTAGATGTCAGGCGCCCCGGGGCCGCACTGGTTAGCAATAAGGGCAATGTGCAATACAAAGAGCAGTCATCGGTCTACAACAAAGTATTCCACAGCAGTAATAACAAGGTGCCATTGCCCTCTGAAGCGATTGCCAGAGTCATGCTGTTCAAGGTGTATGACAAGCTGAGCTATGGTCTCATTATGCAGAGTTCCGACATGGTTGTGTCGGGTTACCAGGTCTCCCATTTCTGACGTGAATGATTCTGCTGAGCGATTGGCGCTCTGGTTAACCCTTGATGCAGTTGCCGGGATTGGGCCGGTGACTGCAGCCCGGTTGTTGACGGGGGTTGCTGGTGATATCTGCACCCTGTTTGAGAGCGATGATGCGCAGCTGCACCGCATGGGGTTATCGTTCGAGCAGATCAGACAACTGCGCTGGCCCTCACCGGCGGTCGAGCAGAGCCTTTCGTGGGCTACCCAGGCTAATAATGCCATTATTTCGCAAGATCACCCCGCTTACCCCCCTTTGTTACGAGAAATCCCTTCGGCGCCACTGCTGCTCTATTGTCGTGGCGATCTTGCAGCACTGTCATTACCTCAGTTGGCGATGGTCGGGACACGCCACCCCACCTATGCCGGCAAGGACAATGCGTCTCGCCTGTGTGCTGAATTGGTTGCGAGTGGATTGGCTATTACCTCTGGCTTAGCCTTGGGGATTGATGGGGTATGCCATCAGCAAGCGCTGGCGGCCGGTGGTATTACCCTTGCCGTATTGGGGTCGGGTCTCGACTGTCTCTATCCCAAGCGTCACCAAGGCTTGGCAGCAGAGATCCTGGAGCGGGGTGGCATGTTGATTTCTGAGCTGGCGCCGAATAAGGGGCCACTGGCTGAACATTTTCCTCGTCGCAATCGTATCATTAGTGGTCTTAGCATGGGCACCTTGGTCGTGGAGGCGACCGAACAGAGCGGATCCTTGATAACCGCTCGTTACGCCCTGGAGCAGGGGCGTGAGGTATTTGCTGTGCCGGGCGCGCCACAAAATGTCCAAGCGATAGGGTGTAACCGATTAATTCAGCAGGGAGCCAAACTGGTGCTGGGCGTTGCCGATATCCTGGAAGAGTTGCCTGGCTGGGCCATTGGGTTGTGTCAGGCGCCTGCACCCGCAGAGCCACAAGATAATAGCCAATTGCCTTATGCGGATTTGTTGGATAACGTTGATTATGAGACCACGAGCGTGGATACCGTTGCCGAGCGGGCCCAGCTTCCTGTCGAAGTGGTATTGGGCAGGTTGGTAGAGCTAGAGCTGGCTGGTGCCGTGATAGCGGTAGCCGGTGGATACGTCAGAGCGAGGAGGGCGAATCATGTTTGATGTATTGATGTACCTTTTCGAGACCTACATCCACAGTGATGCAGATGTGATGGTCGAGCAGGATGAGCTCACCGACGAGTTGAGTCGGGCCGGTTTTGATAAAGACGAAATCGACAAGGCGCTCAACTGGCTTGAGCGGCTGGCGAATCTGCATAATAGCGACAGAGAGGTCTATGTTTGCGCCAGCACACAAGGCTCGATGCGCATCTATGCTCCAGAGGAGCTGGCTCGCCTTGACACCGAATGTCGCGGCTTCCTGCTTTTTCTCGAGCAGGCTCAAGTACTGAATGCCGAAACCCGCGAGATTTGCATCGAGCGTTTGCTCGAGCTGGATAAGCCGGATATCGAGCTCGAGGACCTGAAGTGGGTCGTGATGATGGTGTTGTTTAATGTGCCGGGCAGTGAAAATGCTTACCAGCAGATGGAAGAGCTGGTGTTTGACGAGTCAGACGGTGTCATTCACTGACACTCAGAGGCTGCGCTGGTAGAATTTAGGTCATCTGGATTCCAAGGCGCGGCCCATGTCAAAAATCGATCATCAGCTCTTTTCAGCCCAAGAACATCCTTTCGATAGGGAGCCTTGTCCTCAGTGTGGTGCTGAGTTGGTGATCCGCCAAGGTAAGCATGGCCTCTTCCTCGGCTGCTCCTCTTACCCCGGTTGTCATTACATCCGATCCCTGACCCCATCTGGCCGCGATATTGAAAAGGTGCTGGAAGGTTCGCAGTGTCCGGATTGTGGGCAGTTGCTGGCGATCAAGAAGGGACGTTATGGCTTGTTTGTCGGTTGTACCCAATATCCTGCCTGTCAGCATATTGCCTCTTTGCAAGAGAGTGACGACACCCAAATCCTCTGCCCTGAGTGTGGCAAGGGGCATCTAATCAGTCGGACTTCCCGCTACGGTAAGCAGTTTTACTCCTGTGATGGTTATCCTCAGTGTAAATATGTGGTGAACGACAAACCGATCTCGATGCCTTGTCCCGAGTGTAGCTGGGGCATCATGGTGGAGAAAAAAGTGAGAGGAAATCTGCGCTGGGTCTGCCCGCAAAAGAAATGCGGCCACCAAAGTGGGCAAGCATAATCCCGCCGCTGCAATCCAATTAACGTTACTGGCACATGTCATCGCCCACCCTGGAGTAAGGGTGCGCTTACGACCAATCCGCGGCAACCCATCATGAGGTGACCGATGCCAATACCCGTGACGATAAGCTCCTGAACTGGGCTGTTGATCATCGGGAGCGTTGGTATTTTTTTCGATGTCACGGCTGCGCATCTGTTCGTCATGGGGGCTGTCATGCTTCAATGTGCAACTCACAACTAAAATGGGGTGGCAGCCCTGCTGCTGCATTTTCGCTATGCCAAATGAACTTGAACAAGCGGTCGCGGCCCTTCAGCGCGAAGAGGTGATCGCTTATGCTACTGAGTCGGTATTTGGTCTCGGTTGTGATCCTGACTCCGAGGTTGCGGTGCTGCGGCTACTGGCCATCAAGCAGCGTCCGGTGGAGAAGGGGCTGATCCTGATCGCAGCGGATCTGCAACAATTGCAAGATTATATCGATCTGAGCCAGCTTACCTGCGAACAACTGACGCGAGTCGAGGCCAGCTGGCCTGGTCCCTTCACCTGGGTCATGCCTGCTCGCGCGACGACCCCAGCCTGGTTGACCGGACAGTTCGACACCCTGGCGGTGCGTGTCACCGCACATCCTCAGGTGCAGGCATTGTGCCGCGCCGCTGGCAAGCCATTGGTCTCTACCAGCGCCAATCTGACTGGTGAAGAGCCTGCTCGTCGGGTGGCCGATATCGGTGACCGACTGGCTAGCAAGTTGGCCTATATCCTGCCCGGCGAGGTGGGAGGGAACGCCAATCCATCCGAAATCAAGGATGCGCGTACGGGCGCCATCATTCGCCCCTCCTGAGCGGACGATAAAATACTGATATTCAGTCATGTTGATGGATGATGTGCTCAGGTATGACATCACAATAAAAATGGGCATGGCGTTCACGATCCTGCCTGACGGGAGACAAGATGAGCAAACCGGATGTGGCCCAGGTCAAGGCCTTCCTGTTGCAGTTGCAGGATGAAATCTGTTGTGGTCTGGAGCAGGCTGACGGCAGCGGACACTTTGTGGAAGATGCCTGGTGTCGTGAAGGCGGTGGCGGCGGCCGCACTCGCGTGTTGCGCCATGGGGCGGTAATCGAGCAGGGAGGGGTTAATTTCTCCCATGTCTACGGCGATGCCATGCCGGCCTCTGCCACGGCCCATCGTCCTGAGCTAGCTGGTCGCAAGTTCGAGGCGATGGGGGTGTCGCTGGTGATCCATCCGCACAACCCCTATGTGCCGACCAGCCACGCCAACGTTCGCTTCTTTATCGCTGAGAAAGAGGGTGAAGATCCTATCTGGTGGTTTGGCGGTGGCTTCGATTTGACCCCTTTTTACCCGTTTGCCGAAGATGTACAGCACTGGCATCAGGTCTCCGCTGATCTCTGCCAACCCTTTGGTGATGAGATCTACCCCGAGTTCAAATCCTGGTGTGATCGCTATTTCTTCCTCAAGCATCGCAACGAGACTCGAGGGGTCGGTGGCCTTTTCTTCGACGATCTGAATCGCTGGCCCTTTGCCGACTGCTTTGCCTTTATGCAGGCGGTGGGTCGGGGTTATCTCGATGCCTACCTGCCGATCATCGAACGACGCAAGGCGCTGCCCTATGGCGAGCGTGAGCGGGATTTTCAGCTCTATCGTCGTGGCCGGTACGTGGAGTTTAACCT
>JBOFSK010000031.1:0-1073 GCA_051651505.1 Aeromonas sp. | reverse complement strand
GGGTGCTTGCGTACGTAGAACACTGTCTTGTTGTCGTTGGCCCACACCAGATTGCCGGAGGTGTTTTCCAGTTTGTCGCTGGCCCACTGGCCGCTCTCCAGATCGAGGAACTGGATCTGGTACTGCCGGCGGGAGAGGAGATCTTCCGCCACCGCCAGCCAGCGGTTGTTGCGGCTCACCTCGAGGGCGCCGAGGGCATAGAACTCATGCCCTTCAGCCCGCAGGTTGCTGTCGAGCAGCAGGCTCGCTTGCTCGTCACCGAGCTTGGTGCGCGAATAGATCCCGTACTCCTTGCCCGGCTCATAGCGGGTCTGGTAGCGGTAGCCATTCTTCACATAGGGCACCGACTCATCCTGCTGGGGGATGCGGGCGACCATCTCCTTGTAGAGCTGTTCGCGTAGTGGTTGGGTCGGTTTGAGCATGGCCTCGGTGTAGGCGTTTTCGGCTGTGAGGTATTGCAGTACCTCTGGCGCCTGCCGCTGGTCGTCGCGCAGCCAGTAGTAGTTATCGATGCGGGTATCCCCGTGTTTTTTCAGGGTATGGGGATGTTTGGCGGCCACGGGCGGCTGGATTGGGTGTTCGCTGGTCAGCATAGCGGGCTCTTCGTTGGCATAAGAACAGGGAGGGAGTGTCAGCAAGGCTAGCAGTAGCACTCCTCGGGAGAAGGTAAACATGTTGCATCCTTGGCGCTGGAAAGGGTTGGTAGACCTGAGCATCGGCTCCATGAATTGGCGTTAAATCTGCCCCTTGTTGCCGGTGGTTGCAAGCAATCCCTTGTTATTGCAGGAACTGTTATCAAAAAAAGCCGCTATCTCGCGATAGCGGCCCTCTTGCTGGTCATGAGTGGCGAAAGTCCGCTCAGGTGTGCCTCACATGATATGGGTATGCCCTCTCATGACCAGTGTTCGTCAGCCCGGGGAGCTCGACCAGCGGCTGGTCGCGCCCTCGTTGCTGATACTCAGTACCTCATAGGGATGGCCCGGAATATCCATGCCCGGCGCACTCTGGGGCATGCCCGGAATGGTCAGGCCACGGATCGCCGGTTTTTCCCTGAGCAGCTTGTGCACATCGGC
>JBOFSK010000030.1:0-2654 GCA_051651505.1 Aeromonas sp. | reverse complement strand
AGCGGTAGTTCAGTTGGTTAGAATACCGGCCTGTCACGCCGGGGGTCGCGGGTTCGAGTCCCGTCCGCTCCGCCACACATTAAAAAGCCCAGTCGAAAGACTGGGCTTTTTTTTCGTTTTTGTTATCCGCTCAACCGCTCCTGGTCGATGGGTTTTATACACGATCAACTCAGCACTCAGCACTCAGCACTCAGCACTCGCCGGCCAGCCTGGCCAACAAATGCACCAAGTTTGGGCGCTCTCTTGAAGCAACCTTGCCCAATTTAGGTCGGCTCGATTGAAATAATGTTTAGTTTCCGCATAAGCTATTGAATGTTATCAATAAAAAATTTGGCATGATAACTGCTCAATCTTGTTGAACCACCACGGATTGGGGAACCAACATGAAATTGATCACTGCCATCATCAAGCCATTCAAACTGGATGACGTTCGCGAAGCCATCGCCCATCTCGGGGTAGAGGGGCTGACGGTCTCCGAGGTAAAAGGCTTTGGCCGCCAGAAGGGACATACCGAGCTTTATCGCGGTGCCGAATACCAGGTGGATTTTCTGCCCAAGGTAAAGTTGGAGATCGCCACCCTGACTGAACATGTTGAGCAGATTATCGAAGCCATCTGCAAGGCTGCCTACACCGGCAAGATAGGTGACGGCAAGATATTCGTCTATGACCTCCAAGCTGCCGTGCGGATCCGCACCGGCGAGACTGACGTCGAAGCCCTCTGATTTAACCGGAACCGAGGAACACAACATGGAAGAGTTGATCAAGTCCGTTTCAGAACTGCGTTATGCACTCGATACCTTTTATCTGCTGATATCCGGCGTGCTGGTCATGTGGATGGCCGCCGGTTTCTCCATGCTCGAGGCCGGACTAGTCCGAGCGAAGAATACCACCGAGATCCTGACCAAAAACATATTGCTCTACGCCATCGCCTGCATCATGTTCCTGCTGGTTGGCTACAACATCATGTATGTGGATAACGCCGCCGGTGGCTGGCTGCCCAGCTTTGGCGGCCTGATCGGCACTCAGGCGGATGACGCTGGCCACTCACTGCACTCCGACTTCTTTTTCCAGGTAGTATTCGTGGCCACCGCCACCTCCATCGTCTCCGGGGCTGTGGCCGAGCGGATGAAACTCTGGTCTTTTCTGCTGTTCTGCGTGGTCATGACGGGCGTTATCTATCCGGTGCAAGGGTACTGGACCTGGGGCGGTGGTTTCCTGAAAGAGGCCGGTTTCTCTGACTTTGCCGGCTCTGGCATAGTGCATCTGGTCGGTGCCGCTGCCGCCCTCGCCGCCGTGTTGCTACTCGGCGCCCGCCGCGGCAAATATGGCAAGGAGGGTCAGATCTACCCCATCCCAGGTTCTAACCTGCCGCTGGCAACCCTGGGTACCCTGATCCTCTGGATGGGCTGGTTCGGCTTTAACGGCGGCTCCCAGTTGGCGCTATCCAGCGCTGCGGATGCCACCACCATAAGTACAGTGTTCGTCAACACTAACGCCGCAGCGGCGGCCGGTGTGGTCGGCGCCCTGCTGGTTAGCAAGCTGACCTGGGGCAAGGCGGATCTCACCATGATCCTCAACGGCGCCCTCGGCGGTCTGGTGGCCATCACGGCGGACCCCGCCTCTCCCAGCCCGCTGTTCGCCAGCCTGATCGGCGCTTTGGCCGGAGCCTTGGTGGTTTACGCCATCGTGGCCTTCGATCGCCTGAAGATAGATGACCCTGTCGGTGCCATCTCGGTGCACGGTGTCTGCGGCCTGTTCGGTCTGATGGTCGTGCCCCTCTCCAACGAGAGCGCCACCTTCTCGGCCCAATTGCTGGGGGCCGCCGTCATCTTTGGCTGGGTGTTTGGTGCCTCTCTCATCGTCTGGGGCCTACTCAAGGCCACCATGGGGCTGCGTGTCAGCGAAGAGGAAGAGCTGATGGGGGTGGATGTGCACGAATGTGGCATTGACGCTTACCCCGAGTTCGTCACCGTGAAATCCAGTATCTAACCAACGGGACAAACACAATCCAACAGGGCCGCAGGGAAACCTTCGGCCCTGTTCTTTTAGGTGCAGAGGACCCAGAGCTACACCGGTATGAGTGGGATGACGGCTCCACCTCCAGCTTAAGCCGATCGAAATCCGTCTCCTGATGTTTCGGATTGGGGCGCAGCAATACCAAGCCAGATTGCCGGTAATGGTTCACTGCCCGCAAGTCGGTGCGACTCATGGATAGCGCGGCCCATTGACAGCTTGCTGCCACGATATTCGAAAATAGATAAATGAGTTGCTTTGGCAATGGCTGATTGCGCGATGGTTCGATTATATGATGTTCGATTAGATAATATTCGATTACACGATCGCCAGATTACGCGATCGTCCGATTACGCTTCGCTAATCGAACCTACCAATACCGGGTAATCCCGTGGTGCGAAATATATCAAAAGATGCCCAATCTCCCTTTTCCTGCTTATTTATAAAAATGGGGAGAAGAGCTGGGGATGAGGGGCCGGAAAAAGAGATTACGCGTTAAACGTTGGGCTTCGCAGGCTCAGCCACAACCTACACAATCGGTAGGTTGGTGCTGAGCCTGCGAAGCCCAACATACGAGATTCGTTATGTGAAGCCACAAAACACGATATGAATCTAGATTATTGAATCCAAGATAAAATCAT
>JBOFSK010000029.1:0-14608 GCA_051651505.1 Aeromonas sp. | reverse complement strand
GCAGAGCTTCTTTGCGTGACCAACCGCCGATAGCCAGCGAACGGGTTCCGGTACACGATCTCCCGACGCCGCTGGGCTTCTGGCACTGGAGTGGCAAGGTCTATGGAGAGCGCAGCCAAGATTGGCTCACCGTGCAAGCGCTGGGGGGAAACGTCAATCTGGCGCTGCTGCTGCACCGGCTGGATCAGCTCGGCATCGTGGTCGATCTGACCGATCTGCTACCGGCGCTGATGCAGACCGAAACGGTACTGACCCCCTGGCGGACCCTGCGCCAACGCACCAAAGCACGGGTGGATGCCCAGGAGTACCAAACTATGCTGGCCCACGAACTGGAGTTGGAGCGCTTACAGCAAGGAGTCTTGCTGCAGGCTCTGCGCCGCCTCCCTCTGTATCGCGGCAACAGCCATAATTTATTAAACTATCTATCGTTATTGGGTGCCCAGCAGGGCCCCCTCAGAGACCTAATATGCTGAGCTACCGTCACGCCTTTCACGCCGGCAACCATGCCGACGTCCTGAAACATGCCGTTCAGGCCCTGATCATCGAGTCCCTCAAGAAGAAGGATAAACCCTTCATCGTGCTGGACACCCATGCCGGTGGCGGTCTCTACGACCTGCGCGGCGACTGGTCCCAGAAGAAGGCCGAGTATGCCGACGGCATCGGTCGGCTGTGGGACGAGCGGGCCCAGTGGTCTGCCATGGCCCCCTATCTGGGCATTATCGAAGAGATGAACCAGAACGGTGAGCTGAACTACTACCCCGGCTCCCCCGAGCTCTCCCGCCGCCTCACCCGCGCGCAGGACAAGCTTGCGCTGATGGAGTTGCACAACAACGAGGTCGAAGATCTGCGCGCCAACATGGGCTATGACCCCCGCGTCGCCGTGCACCACCGTGACGGCTTCGAGGGGCTGATCGCCCTGCTGCCACCGACCCCGCGCCGCGGGCTGGTGCTGATCGACCCGCCTTATGAGCTCAAAGAAGATTACTTCGCCGTAGTTGATACCCTGAAAAAAGCGCAGAAACGCTGGGCGACCGGCATCTACGCCCTCTGGTATCCGATCCTCGGGCAGGAGGCGGACAAATCCCGCGACATGCTGCGCGCCATCAAGCGGGAGAACTTCGGCAACGTCTTGGTGGCCGAGCTGGAAGTGTCTGCTCAGACCAGCGATTGGGGCATGAACGGCTCAGGGATGCTGATCATCAGCCCCCCCTGGATGCTGGATGAGCAGATCGAAGCCTTCCTCAAACCACTGTGTGCCAAGCTGGCCCAGGGTGCCGGTGCCCAGTACAAGGTGGAATGGCTCAACAAAGCGGAAGCCTAAGCGCCTGCAGCCAGGATCAAGAGAAGCCCCGTATTGGGGCTTCTCTTTTTTTTGCGCACCGTGCTTTTTGCACTGCACCACGGTTCGACGCTAGTACCAGTGGCGGTAACGGGCTCTCTCAGGCATAGGGATGAACATGACGGATCGGTGAGGCACGAGCTTGATAGGTTTTCTCTATGCCCACAATAGATGAGAATGATTTTCATTTAGTCTCATTTTAGCGGATACTCATCTCATCATCAGAGGGAGCCGCCATCATGAAAAAGACCATCAGCTTTGCCATCCTGCACTTTATCGTGGCCTTCACCGTGGCCTACCTGCTGACCGGTGAGCTACTGACTGCCAGCCTGATCGCCCTGATCGAGCCCGCCGTCAACACAGTCGCCTTCTACTTTCATGACCTTGGCTGGCACAAGTTCAAGCCAAACCACAGCCTGCAAGCCAAGACCAGCAGCTTCGCCCTGGTGCATTTTAGCATCGCCTTCGGGGTTGCCTTCCTGCTGAGTGGCGAACTGCTCACCGGTGGCGTGATGGCGATGATCGAACCGGCCATCAATACCGTGGTGTTCTTCTTCCACGAGCGGCTGTGGCGTCGCCGCCAGCAACTGGCGCTAGCCTAAGCACCCTCGATTGCCAAAGGCCGACCGGCGCAAAAAAACACTCGGCGGCCCTGCTGCATTGCTCGGTAGATTGTGCTGTAGTAAGCAGGCATCCCTTCTTGTTGCTGGAGTCCTGCCGATGTACAAAACCTTGCTTGCCACCCTACTATTTGCCCCTCTGCTGGCCAGCGCCGCGACCCCCTCCTTTGACTGTGCCAAAGCCTCTGGGGCGGTCGAAACCCTGATCTGCCAGGATGCCGGACTAGCGGCCCTTGATAACGAACTGGCAGCCCTCTACCCCAAGGCAATTGCCCAGCTCTCTCCCGAACAGCTCAAGACCGAGCGCGCGATGCAGCGTGGCTGGATCAAGGGGCGTAACGACTGCTGGAAAGGGCAGAATGTGCGCCAGTGTGTCGAAGACAACTACCAGCTGCGGATCGCCGAGCTGCAGGTTACCGGCGGTCAGCTGATGGTGCCCACCCCGGTCAACTACCAGTGTGGTCCGGAGGTCATGCTTTCCACCTACTTCTATAACGATGCCAAAGTGCCGGTAGCGGTGATCAACCTGAGCGAAGGGCTGCAGCCACCCCAGCAGACCCTCGCCTATCTTGATCCCAGCGCCAGCGGCGCCCGCTACGAGGGGCAGAATATCAGCCTGTTTACCAAGGGAGACGACGCCACGCTGGAGCGTTACGGCCAGCCAACTCTCAGCTGCATAGAAAAACCGACCAAGGACTGAGCCTGATACGGAGCGGCACTGCCGCTCCGCTGCTTTGAAATCTGAAAACCAACCAGCGGCGAGCAACAGCAAGCCGTTCCCTCTGCACCACTACCTGCCAGCCCTTCACCTGCCCACTCAAGACTCCCACATCCCGCCAACTGGCGATCAAACAACCTTAATAGGAGAAATATGGGAATGGGAAAATCTTGAAGTAAATCTTGGGCACCTACCTTTCTGATCAAACTGGTGGGTGTCTCAGATGAAGGACGGGTGAAATCCCACGTAGCTGGGTCATCCCGCAGGGATTGAACATTGTGGAGCCCCTACATCGCAGCCATAAAAAAACCGGAACCCAAGGGTTCCGGTTTTTTTCACACCAGCCAACGCTGGCGAGTCAGATAATTACTGACCTTTAACTTCTTTCAGACCGTTGAAAGGAGCTTTGGCACCCAGCGCTTCTTCGATACGGATCAGCTGGTTGTACTTGGCAACACGGTCAGAACGGCTCATGGAACCGGTCTTGATCTGGCCAGCAGCAGTACCAACAGCCAGGTCGGCGATGGTTGCGTCTTCGGTCTCACCGGAGCGGTGGGAGATGACGGCAGTGTAACCAGCGTCTTTAGCCATCTTGATAGCAGCCAGAGTTTCGGTCAGGGAACCGATCTGGTTGAACTTGATCAGGATGGAGTTAGCGATACCGTTTTCGATACCACGGGTCAGGATCTTGGTGTTGGTTACGAACAGGTCGTCACCCACGATCTGGATCTCTTTACCCATGATCTTGGTCTGGTAAGCAAAACCGTCCCAGTCAGATTCGTCCAGGCCATCTTCGATGGAGACGATCGGGAACTTCTTGGTCAGGTCGTGCAGGTAGTCAGAGAACTCGTTGGAAGAGAAGATCAGACCTTCGCCTTTCAGGTTGTACTCGTTCTTAGCTTTGTCGTAGAACTCGGAAGCAGCACAGTCCATCGCCAGAGTGATGTCGGTACCCAGCTTGTAGCCGGCAGCAGCAACAGCTTCAGCAATTACTTCCAGCGCTTCTGCGTTGGATTTCAGGTTAGGAGCGAAACCACCTTCGTCACCAACGGCAGTGTTGTAGCCCTTGGACTTCAGCACTTTGGCCAGGTTGTGGAACACTTCTGCGCCCATACGAACGGCTTCTTTCAGGGTCTTGGCGCCAACTGGCTGGATCATGAACTCCTGGATGTCGACGTTGTTGTCGGCGTGCTCACCACCATTGATGATGTTCATCATCGGCAGTGGCATGGAGTAAACACCAGCAGTGCCGTTCAGCTCAGCAATGTGGGCATACAGCGGCATGCCTTTGGCAGCAGCGGCAGCTTTGGCGTTAGCCAGGGAAACAGCCAGGATGGCGTTGGCGCCAAACTTGGATTTGTTCTCGGTGCCGTCCAGATCGATCATGATCTGGTCGATAGCGGCCTGGTCCTTGGCATCTTTACCCAGCAGAGCTTGAGCGATCGGGCCGTTGACAGCTTCGAGGGCTTTCAGAACGCCTTTACCCAGGAAACGGCTCTTGTCGCCGTCACGCAGTTCCAGCGCTTCGCGGGAACCAGTGGATGCGCCAGACGGAGCGGCTGCCATACCAACAAAACCACCTTCCAGGTGAACTTCGGCCTCAACGGTCGGGTTACCACGGGAGTCGATGATTTCACGACCGATTACTTTAACGATCTTGGACATGTATATTTCCTCAGGTTTTGTAATAAAACGACAAAAATATGCCAAAAAAAGCGGCTGTGGCACAGAGCCCCAACCGCATTTATTTTACATTACTTCAAATTACGCTTCTGATATTCGCCAGCCGCCTTCACAAAACCGGCAAACAGGGCATGGCCATCGCGAGGCGTAGAGGTGAACTCAGGATGGAACTGCGCAGCCACAAACCAAGGGTGATCCGGGATCTCGATAATTTCCACCAACTTCTTGTCAGCGGAGAGACCGGTCACTTTCAAACCAGCAGCTTCAATCTGCGGCAGCAGCTTGTTGTTCACTTCGTAACGGTGACGGTGACGCTCGTAAATAGTCGGGCTGCCGTACATCTGACGTACCTTGGAACCTTCGACCAAGTGGCAGAGTTGGGAACCCAGACGCATGGTACCGCCCAGATCAGAGCCTTCAGTACGGGTCTCGACGTTACCCTCTTCATCAACCCACTCGGTGATAAGCCCCACGACCGGATAGGCACAATCTTTCTTGAACTCGGAAGAGTGCGCACCTGTCATACCCGCGACGTTGCGAGCAAATTCGATCATGGCAACCTGCATGCCAAGACAGATACCCAGGTAGGGGACCTTGTTCTCACGGGCATACTGGGCCGCCAGAATTTTACCTTCCACGCCGCGCTCACCAAAGCCACCCGGCACCAGAATCGCATCCAGCCCTTCTAACATCTCGGCACCACGGGTCTCGATATCCTGGGAATCGATATACTTGATGGTGACAGAGAGACGGGTCTTGAGACCACCGTGCTTGAGTGCTTCGTTGACGGACTTGTAGGCATCCGGCAGGGAGACATACTTACCGACCATACCGATGGTCACTTCTGCAGTCGGGTTGGCCTCTTCGAACACAACCTGCTCCCACTCGGAGAGATCAGCTTCCTTGCACTCCAGACCGAAACGCTCGGTGAAGTAGGAGTCCAGATTCTGGGACTTGAGCAGTGCCGGGATCTTGTAGATGGAGTCGACGTCTTTCATCGAAATAACGGCGCGCTCTGGCACGTTGCAGAACAGGGCGATCTTGGCGCGCTCGTTGGCCGGGATGGCACGATCAGAGCGGCAGATCAGCACATCTGGCTGAATACCGATGGAGAGCAGCTCTTTAACGGAGTGCTGGGTCGGCTTGGTCTTCACTTCACCGGCCGCAGCCAGGTAAGGGACCAGGGTCAGGTGCATGAACATGGCGTTGTTGCGGCCAACGATGGTCGCCAGCTGGCGGATCGCTTCGAGGAATGGCAGGGACTCGATGTCACCCACGGTACCGCCCACTTCGACGATGGCAACCTGATGGCCTTCGGCACCGGCAATCACCCGCTCTTTGATAGCATTGGTGATGTGCGGGATAACCTGAATAGTGGCACCCAGATAGTCACCACGGCGCTCTTTACGTAGCACATCGGCGTAGATACGGCCGGTGGTAAAGTTGTTGCGGCGGGTCATCTTGGTGCGGATAAAGCGCTCGTAGTGGCCCAAATCCAGATCGGTTTCGGCCCCGTCCTCGGTAACGAACACTTCACCATGCTGGGTCGGGCTCATGGTGCCCGGATCCACGTTAATATAAGGGTCCAGTTTCATGATGGTCACATCCAGACCACGGGCTTCCAGAATGGCTGCCAGAGAAGCTGCGGCAATGCCTTTGCCGAGGGATGAAACAACGCCACCAGTTACAAAAATATATTTTGTCGTCATGCTGAACCTGAAAGAAGTTTAGGGAATTTAAAGGGGTGCTTCGGGGATGAAGCAGGACGGGGAAACAGTATAGCAAAAACCCCCTTCCCAAACAATGAACAAAAATCTAACAGGCTCATGGTCACCCCATCTTGAGCCAAATCAACTTTGTTCGGTTTCCTTGGCACGATCCCAAGCAGCATCAAGCTTTTCGAGGGTGCAATCGGTCATTTTTAACCCTTCTGCGGCGATAAACTGCTCAACCTGACGAAAACGACGTTCGAACTTGCCATTGGCGGCCCGTAACACCTGCTCCGGGTCTTTACCCAGATGGCGCACCAGATTGACGGTGGCAAACAGCAGATCGCCAAGCTCATCGCTCACCCGCGCTTCGTCCACATCGGCCATCAGCGCCTCTTCCATCACCTCGTCGATCTCTTCGTGGATCTTGTCCACCACCGGGCCTAGGGTCTTCCAGTCAAAACCGACGGTGGCACAGCGTTTTTGGATCTTGGCGGCGCGGGTCAAGGCAGGCAAGGAGAGCGGGATATCATCCAGTACGCTCTCTTTATCGAGGGCCGCCCGCTCTTTGGCTTTTTCTGCTTCCCAATTGGCCTTGACCGCCTGCTCATTGTCAAGGTTGGCATCAGAAAACACATGGGGATGGCGGCGAATCAGCTTTTCACTCACCGTATCGACAATATCGGCAAAATCGAACAGTCCCCGCTCTTTACCCAGCTGGGCATAGAACACCACCTGAAACAGCAGGTCCCCCAACTCCCCTTTCAATCCCTGCCAATCTTGAGTCTCGATGGCATCGGCCACTTCGTAGGCCTCTTCCAGGGTGTGGGGCACTATGCTCTGGAAGTTCTGCTTGAGATCCCAGGGGCAACCGGTTTGCGGGTCACGCAGGCGGGACATGATATCGAGCAGTTGGGGAAGGTCGTAACGTTGAGACATGGGATACTCGCTTTCAATTCGTTCAAAAGGGTCGTAAATGCAGACCGGCCACTGGGGCCGGTCGGTTCGCTATCAAAGCCGCTTGGCGCTGATCACGTCGTTAAGCTGACTGAGCTTGGCCAACGCCCGGTTGAAGGCGTTGATGTTGTAAATCTCCAGCTCCATGTCGATCTCGGCAGTCTGCTCACGCATGTTGGAACGTGAACGCACCCCCATCACATTGATCTTCTCGTTGGCCAGCACTGTGGTGATATCCCGCAGCAAACCGGAACGATCATTGGAGATAATCCGGATGGTCAGGCCGTAGCCACCGGAGTAGTTCTCACCCCACACCGCTTCGATCAGCCGCTCCGGATTACGGCGTGACAGCTCCTTGAGCTGCTCACAATCTTCCCGATGGATGGAGACCCCTCGCCCCATAGTGATAAAGCCTTGGATGGCGTCCCCGGGGATCGGCTGACAGCAGCGGGCGATGTGGGTCATCAAATTGCCAACCCCTTCCACCACTATGTGATCTTTGGGTTTGTGGCGCAGTGGCGCATTGGCCTTTTGCTCCAGCTTTTCCAGCAAGCGGCGGTCTTCTTCCTCCGCCGTCGGCTTGTTGTAGCAGGTGTCGAGATAGTTGAGCACCTGGTTGATGCGGATATCACCGCTGCCAATCCCGGCCAGCAGATCGTCGGTGCTCTCCTGATTGAAGCGGCGCAGCATGTTGCCCTTGTCGATCTTGGACATGCTGAGATTGTGGCGATCCAGCTCTTTCTCGAACAGTTCGCGACCGGCCACGATATTTTTGTCTCGATCCAGCTTTTTAAACCAGGTGGCCACCTTGGCCCGCGCCCGGCTGGAGCGCAGGAAGCCAGAGTTGGGATTCATCCAGTCACGGCTTGGGTTCGGCTCCTTCTGGGTGATCACCTCAACCTGATCGCCAGTCTGCAAGGCATAGGTGAACGGCACGATGCGGCCGTCGATCTTGGCACCGATACAGCGGTGGCCGATCATGCTGTGGACGTGATAGGCAAAGTCGAGCGGGGTGGCCCCTGTCGGCAAGTCGATGACATCCCCTTTCGGGGTGAAGACATAGACTCTGTCTTCAAATACCTGACTGCGCAGATCTTCCAGCAAGGAACCACGCTCGGACAAGTCTTCCTGCCACGCCAGCAACTTGCGCAGCCACTCGATCTTGTCTTCGAAGTTATTGGCCTTGTTGACCGCATGGGCCCCTTCCTTGTAGCGCCAGTGCGCCGCTACCCCGAGCTCCGCATCCTGATGCATCTGGTCAGTGCGGATCTGGATCTCGACGGTTTTGCCCTCAGGCCCCACCACGACGGTGTGGATCGACTGATAGCCATTGGGTTTGGGGTTGGCGACATAGTCGTCAAACTCGCGAGGAATATGGTGGAATTGCGTGTGAACAATGCCGAGCGCCGCATAACAATCCTGCAGCCGCTTGGTCACCACCCGCACTGCACGCACATCAAACAGCTCGTTGAATTCGAGATGCTTTTTCTGCATCTTGCGCCAGATACTGTAGATGTGTTTGGGACGACCATTGACCTCAGCCTCGACCCCCGCCTCTTTGAGGCCATCGCGCAGGGATTGCACAAACTCACGGATGTAACGCTCCCGATCAAGGCGCTTTTCATCGAGCTGCTTGGCGATCTGCTTGTAGGTATCCGGGTGCAGGTAACGGAAGGCGAGATCTTCGAGCTCCCACTTGAGCTGGCCGATGCCAAGCCGGTTGGCCAGCGGCGCATAGATGTTGGTGATCTCCTGCGCCATCAACACCCGGGTCTCTTCATCGGCGTTCTTGGCTTCGCGCAAGCAAGCAATCCGCTCCGCCAGTTTGATCACCACGGCGCGCACATCCTCCACCATGGCAAGCAGCATGCGGCGCACGTTATCGACCTGTTCTGGCGAGGTTTCACTGCGATGCAAGGTCTGCAGGGAGCGGATAGCCTCCATCTCCAGCACCCCTTCCACCAGCTTGGCTATCTTGGGGCCGAAGTCTTCGTCCATCCGCTCCTGGCTGATAAGACCCGCCTCGACAAAGGGATAGATAATCGCCGCTTTGAGGGTGGTAATATCCATGCTGAGCATCAGCAAGATGCCCGCCATCTCGACCCCACGCACCAACAGGCGATTGGTAAGGACTTCGTCGCCAAGGGTCAGACAATACTGGTAAGCGGTGCGCAACTGACTCTTATCACTGCCACTTAAGGAGAGTGAACTGACCCACTCTTCCAGGGTGAAGTTGTCTTTCAAGTGAATATCGCGAACCGCAACCATGGTATCAATCCTTTAAATTATCGAGCCGAAAGCGAATGCTTTCTCTCCTCATGATCTTGTCCCAAATAGGGATGAAGGGGGGTATTTTGCCAAACACATCGCCTGAAAGGACACGCGCGAATTCCATCAACCTTGCCGCCCCCACGCGCCTAGATTACCCCAATCATGGCCGGCCAAACAGCGCAGGCGCGGCCAAAGGATAACAAGAACACCATGAAAGTACGGAAAAGCCCACCCGCCTCACGCTTTGCAATGCCTGCTGGCAAGCGGGGGAATTACCCCCGTTCAAACAGCGCCATCGACTCTAGGTGACCGGTATGAGGGAACATATCAAGCATGCCAAGACGCACCAAGCGGTAGCCCCCTTTCACCAGTACCTGACTGTCCCGGGCCAGGGTGACCGGGTTACAGGAGACATAGACCACCCGTTTGGGGGAGAGTTTCACCACATGCCCCATCACCTCCAGCGCACCGGGACGAGCCGGGTCCAGCAGCACCAGATCAAACCCTTCCCGCGCCCAGGACATGCCAACGATGTCATCGCTCAAATCGGCCTTGTAAAAACGGGCATTGGTGATGCCGTTGCGACGGGCGTTCTCCTCGGCCCGCTGCACCATGGCCAGCTCACCCTCGACCCCCACTACCTCACGGGCCTGACGGGCCAGTGGCAAGGTGAAGTTGCCGATACCGCAGAACAGATCAAGCACCTTGTCATCTTTGCTCGCCCCGAGCCACGCCAGCGCCTGTTCAACCATGCTCTGGTTGATGGGGCCATTGACCTGAATAAAATCACCGGGAGCAAATGCAAGAGACAGGCCATCCAGTGAGTAGGATGGTGAAAATTGTTGCCACAGGGCTTCGATGCGCTCATCGGCGGCCTGCAGATAGAGGTCGATCCCCTGCCGTTGGGCAAATTCCACCAGCAAGGCGCGATCCGCCTCATTGGGGCGACCGGTATGGCGCAGCAGCATCAGGATCCCCTGCTCGGCCTGAATAAGCTCGGCATGGCCCAGCTCACGCTGGCTCTTGAGGCGGTTGAGGCACTCACGCAGCGGCTGGATCAAGGCTGACAGCTGGGCGGTCAGGACTGGACAACCGTCGATTTCGACCAGATCATTGCTGTTGCGTCGGCGAAAACCGACCCGAGTACAACGACCATTTTTGTCAAATTTGATGGCCAGTCGACAGACCCGACGATAGGCTCTATCGTCACCGGTCAGCACCGGCGCCAGGGCTGGCGTCTTGATGTGACCAAGCCGCTCAAACAAGCTGACCAGCCCTGCCTCCTTGGCAGCCTGCTGATCAACGACCGACAGCTGCTGGGCATTACAGCCACCGCACTCGCGGTAGTGACTGCAGAAGGGGGCAATCCGGTTGGCGGCTGGCGTCACTACCTGTTGCAAGGCCGCGTGGCCATATTGCTTCTTGTCTTCGGTGATGCGCACCTTGACGACTTCGCCGGGCAGCGCCCCTTCAACGAAGATCGCCTTACCCTGATGGCGGCCGATGCCGACGCAATGATGATCCAGACTGTCTATCGTAAATTCAATACGTTGGAGCTGGGTTGACTTCTTTTGGGGCTTGAAAAACTGGGCCATAAAACTTGGTGCCTATAGGTGGCTATGTCATGATTGTGGGATCTGCAGCCGGGTATTGTCCCACAAGAATAATAGTATGACCAAATGCGGCCACAGAGCCTTGGCATTGCCATCGACCCAATCACCGCCCCTGTTCACAGGTAGCTTGTTCGTATGACCAAATATGGCCTGAGGGCACGTGTTCTCGCCTTTACTATCCTGCCCACCCTGATCATCGGTGGCCTGATGGCCGGTTATTTTACCTTTCACCGCTATCAGCAGCTGGAAAATAACCTGATTGATCAAGGGATAAACATCATAGAACCGCTGGCGATCGCCAGTGAATATGGTATGACCCAGCACAGCCGCGAATCCCTCAAACGGCTGATTGGCGTCACCCATCGCAAGAATTCTTTGCTCATCAAGTCCATCGCGGTGTTCACCCAGGACAATCAGTTGTTCGTCACCTCGAACTACCATCGGGATTTCGCCAGGCTCAGCCTCCATGATGGCGACGCGATTCCGGCGCTGACCAGCATCACGGCGCAGGGGGATGACATCATTTTGCGCACCCCGATCCAGACCGAGATCGGCCCAGATGGCTTCTCGCTCGCCAACGATGCCGAACCACTGACTATCGGCTATATCGCGATCCAGATGAGCACAGATCGCGCCATGCTCTTGCAATACCGTGACACCTTCTTTGCGGTGAGCATTGTGCTGATCGGTATCGCATTTAGCACCCTGTTTGGCTTTCGTCTGGTCAAGAGCGTGACCCAGCCCATCACCAATATGGTGCTAGCGGTGCACAAGATCCGGGAGGGGCGGCTCGATACCCGGGTCAGCGGCCAGCTTACCGGCGAGCTGGATATGCTGAAAAATGGCATCAATGCCATGGCTAAGGCGCTTTCTGAATACCACGAGGAGATGCAGCAAAACATCGATCAAGCCACCTCGGATCTACGAGAAACCCTGGAACAGATCGAGATCCAGAACGTCGAGCTCGACATGGCCAAGAAACGGGCGCAGGAAGCGGCGCGGGTCAAATCTGAGTTTCTCGCCAACATGTCCCACGAACTGCGCACCCCGCTTAACGGCGTCATCGGCTTTACTCGCCAGTTGCTAAAAACCAGCCTGACCCCGAGCCAGACCGACTACATGCAGACCATCGAAAAGTCGGCGCGCAACCTGCTGGGCATCATTAACGATATCCTCGATTTTTCAAAACTCGAAGCGGGCAAATTGCAGCTCGAACATATCCCGTTCAGTCTGCGCGACACCCTCAACGACACCATGCACCTGCTCGGCCCCAGCGCCCATGACAAACAGCTTGAGCTCTCGCTAAGGGTCGATGCCAATGTGCCTGACACCCTTACCGGTGACCCGATGCGGCTGCAACAGGTATTGACCAACCTGACGGGGAACGCCATCAAGTTTACCGAGCAGGGCAACGTCGATGTCCATATCGAACAGATCGGCAGCGGTCACCACAAGGTGAGACTCAACGTCAAGATCCACGACACGGGTATCGGCATCTCGCCAGAGCAGCAGCGCCAGCTGTTTCAGGCCTTTAACCAGGCCGACTCTTCCATCTCTCGCCGCTACGGCGGCACGGGCCTTGGGCTGGTCATCACCCAAAAGCTGGTACAACAGATGGGCGGTCAAATTCGTTTTGAATCGGAACTGGATAAGGGCTCGACCTTCTCCTTTAACCTGGATGTGGAGGTCTCATCGCTGCCCCAAAGCGACCCGTTGCCCCTGGATCGGATCCGGGGCAAACGTGTTTGGCTGTTAGAACCGGATGCCTATGCGCAGACCTCCCTCGCAGCCCTGCTCAACGAATGGCAGCTGGATGTGCACCCCCTGAGCAGCGACGCCCCCTGGCCCGAGCTAAACGAGCAAGACATTGTGCTGATCGGGTCGAGTCCACTGCTGACCCCGCTGCAGGTGATGAGCAGACTTGACAGCTTGGGCGGCCAACATCAAAACACCATTGTGCTGCTCAGCAGCCACGAGCCTGCGCTCTATGAGGCCATGCTGAGCCACGGAGCGCAGCACTGCCTCTCCAAGCCCGTCAACCATCGCAAGTTGTTGCACGCCCTGTTCTCACCAAAGGCGAGCCGCCAGAAACTGCCAGCCCAGCCCGCCCCACGTCAGCTGCAACCATTCAAGGTGCTGGCGGTGGATGACAACGCGGCGAACCTCAAGCTGATTGCCGCCATGCTCAAAGAGATGGTAAGCCAGGTGGTGGTGTGCAAAAACGGCAAAGAGGCGGTCAAGCTGGCCCAGAGCGAGCGGTTTGACATCATCTTTATGGATATCCAGATGCCGATCATGGATGGCATCAGTGCCACCCAAGCGATCCGTAACCAGTCCCTCAATACCGCGACCCCGATCGTGGCGGTAACGGCTCACGCCATTCCCGGCGAACGGGAACGGTTACTCCGCCAGGGGATGGATGATTATCTGACCAAGCCCATCGACGAGAACATGCTGATCAAGCTGATTAGTGACCTTGCCCATTGTCACCCCCAACATGATGGCCCCAGTCAGATCGACTGGGCACTGGCGGTACGCCAGGCCGCAGGCAAAGAGGAGCTCGCCAAAGAGATGCTGACCATGCTGCTGGCCAACTTTGATGACATCGCCCCCGTGCTCGATGCGGCCCTCAGCGGTGATATCGAGGATAGTGACGTGCTCGACCAGCTTCATCGCCTCAACGGTGGCTGTGCCTACTGTGGCGTGCCAAGCTTGCAACGGCTGCTTGCCCAACTGGAGCAGCAGCTGCGAGACGGCATCCCCGTGAGTGAGCTAGAACCCGAACTGCTGGAACTGCAAGATGCCCAAGAACAGGTACGCCAAGAGGCCCCCCGTTATCTTGGCTAACTCCGCGCCCCGCAGACGGCAGGGTATGAGTGCCTGCTTTTTCTGACGCGCGGGCCGCCAGATGGTAAAGTTGCACCGTTTACACAGGAGTCAGCATGACCAATAACGATATTCTGCGCCGTCTGCGCTACGCCCTTACCATCAGCAACGACCAGATGGTCGAGATGTTTGCCAAAGGTAACCTGACGGTCACTCACGCCGAGCTGCATAGCTGGCTGATGAAAGAGGCGGCAGAAGGAGAAGAGCAAGAGGCAGGCTATGTCGCCTGCCCCGACTCGGCCCTGAGCCAGTTCCTTGACGGCTTCATCATCGCCCGTCGTGGCGTGCGAGAAGATGCCCCGGCCCAGGTGATCCCAAACCGGATCAACAACAACATGATCCTGCGCAAGCTGCGCATCGGCCTCAACTACAAAGAAGAAGACATGCTTGGCACCCTCAAGCTGGCCGACTTCAAACTGTCCAAGTCCGAGCTCAGCGCCCTGTTCCGCGCCAAGGACCACAAGCACTATCAAGATTGCGGGGATCAAATCCTGCGTAACTTCCTGATCGGCCTGACCGCCAAGTACCGCGGCTAATCTGTCCCGCGGCTAATTGGTTCAAGTGACCCAAATGCGCCAGCAACTCACTCTTGCCAAGCTTCGTAAAGGGCGGGTAACAAAGAGCGGATGCTGGCGCTTTTTATTTGCCCTGCTTGGCCTGCTTGGCCTGCTATTGAATGGCTGCACCCCGGCTGAGCCCCCCCTCTCTACCCGCTATCAAAGCGCCAGCCACAACCCGCGCATTGCCTTTTTAATCCTTCACTACACCGACGAAGATGACGCCAACTCCCTGCGCCTGCTGACCGAACCACA
>JBOFSK010000028.1:0-3176 GCA_051651505.1 Aeromonas sp. | reverse complement strand
CCGAAACCGAACATGCTGAGGGTGTTGATCATCTCCTGCGCCGGCATCCGCAGCGCGATGCGTGACATACCGATGTTGGAGGAGTAACGCAGGATATCGTAGAGATTGGTCGCCTTGTGAATACTGACGTCCTTGATCTGTTTGGCGCCAATAAACAGTGGCCCACCCGGAATGGTGTCTTTCCAGCTGGTCACGCCCGCTTGCAGCGCACTCAACAAGATCAATGGCTTAATGGTAGATCCAGGCTCATAAGTGTCTGTCACCACCCGGTTACGCACTCGGAAGGTCTGGTACTGGCCACGGTTGTTCGGGTTGTAAGAGGGGGTGTTGACCATGGCGAGCACTTCGCCAGTCTTGATATCCAACATCACCATGGAGCCGGATGTCGCCTTATTCTCATCGGTCGCCCGCTTCAAAGCCCGATATGCCAACGCCTGCACCCGCTGATCAATACTCAGTTGCAGATCATTGGCATTCTTGCCCTCTTTGACCACCCCAAGGTGCTCGATCACTCGCCCTTGGCGATCCTTACGAACCCGCATCTCGCCCGGTGTCGCAGTCAGCCACTCGTTATAGCTGCGCTCGATGCCTTCGATACCACTGCCATCTATGTTGGTTACCCCCACCAGATGGGCGCTGATCTCGCCAGTGGGGTAAAAGCGACGCGCCTCAGGCCGCAAGTAGATGCCGCCCAGCCGCAACCCTTTGATGTACTCGGCCACAGCAGGGGTCACCTGACGCTGCAGATAGACAAAACGCTTACTGGGATTGGCGATCCGCTGCTTGAGGGTATTGATATCGGTCTTGAGTACCACGGACAGGGCCAGCCAGGCCCGCTCGTTATGGATGGCACCGGACTCATGAACCGTCTTGGGGTCAGCCCAGACCGCCTCAACCGGCACAGAAACAGCCAACTGTTCACCGTTGCGATCGGTAATCATGCCGCGTACCGCCTGGGTGGAGGTGGTGCGCAGGGAGCGCATATCCCCCTCCTGGCGCAGCCGATCCGGGTTGATCACCTGGATCCAGGCCAGCCGCAGGATCAGACCCAGGAACGCGATGCCAATAAACACCAGCAAGGTGCGAAAGCGCCATGGATAAATCGATGGCGCCTTGACCGGCGCTTTGGCCGCTTTGGCGGTAGCCTTGCGTTTCATGGTTGAGTTATTACCTTCTCGGTGGTCACCAATGGACGTCCCATCTGCAACTTGTCCATCGCCAGACTGGCCACCCGTGAGTGTTCAGCCAAGGTGCCTTGTTCCAGCAACAGGTGACGCCATTCGATATTGAGGCGATCCTCTTCCGCCATCAGATCATTCTGCTCAGCCGTCAGACCCCGGGTCATATTGGTCACCAGGATCACCGCAAATGCCGTCACCAGCACAGCGACAGAGAGCACAATTTGCAGCTTGTGCCGCAAGAGATCATTGAGGATCTCTTTGCCCAAATGAATGCGCACCTCGCTCATCAGTTACTCCGCCAGACGCTCGGCCACTCGCAGCACCGAACTGCGCGACCGGCTATTTTCCGCCACTTCATTGTCAGAAGGTTTGAGCGCCTTGCCGACCGACTTCAATTTGCGACCACCGGCCAACTGGGCCTCGGTCAACGGGATGCCGTAAGGCACTTCCGGCCCTTTTTCATGCTTGCGGATGAAGTGCTTGACCAAGCGATCTTCCAGAGAATGGAAGCTGATCACCGACAGCCGGCCTTGGGGTGCCAGCACCGCCAGCGCACCGTTGAGCGCGGTTTCAATCTCGTCCAGCTCACTGTTGATATAGATACGGATGGCCTGAAAGCTGCGGGTTGCCGCGTGCTTGCCCTTCTCCTTGCTCGGATTGACCCGGGCGATCATCTCTGCCAGCTGACGGGTACGGACATAGGGTTCAGTGACCCGATCATGGACAATGGCGCGGGCAATCTTCTTGGCAAAACGCTCCTCGCCGAAGGTTTTCAAGACCCAGGCGATGTCATCCACATCCGCCTTGGCCAGCCACTGGGCGGCGCTTTGGCCTGAAGTGGGGTCCATCCGCATATCGAGCGGGCCATCTTTCATAAAGCTGAAACCACGCTCGGCATCGTCCAGCTGGGGAGATGAAACCCCCAGATCCAGCAGAAAACCATCCACCTTGCCCAACAAGCCACGCTCATCAAGATAAGAAGCAATCCCGGAGAAGGGACCATGGACGATCTCAAAGCGCGGATCCTCGATCTTGGCGGCCTCGGCAATCGCCTGCGGATCGCGATCGATAGCAATCAGCCGACCTTGGGGGCCAAGATGTTGCAAAATCAGGCGGGAATGACCACCACGGCCAAAAGTACCGTCTACATAGACACCGTCCGGCTTGATGGCCAGACCGGCAACGGCTTCGTGCAACAGCACTGTGATATGTTCAGCGGCTTGGGTCATGTATGAAAAGAAATCCTGTCGTCGTGGTGAGCTCGCCCAATCATCACCGGGCAGAGCCAAAATGTCATAATTGACCTGTTGTTGCCAGCGAGTGGGAATCGGCAATATCGATGGTACAAACCAGATGCCTATCGCATAGATCCCGGAACCAATCTTGAAATATGGCTGAAATAGCCAGCATTTCTTCGCCATTCATGGGTAGAAAACAAGTGCCACACCATCAATGGCCGTCCCTGCAGGTGAGTTAGCAGCCAAGAAACTGCACGCCCCTTTTTCGGCTTGAAGTTTAAGGACGTACAAGAGGCTTTTCAAGCAAGGAGATAGAGCCGAAGGTACATATTAATACGACAATTACACGCTGCTGATAAGGCAGATTGATTTTCTAGATGTTATTTTCAACCCAGTGCTGATGACTCATGACAATAACCAACTGAAATGATGCGATAACTTCTCAAAGATAAGGTCGAAACACTGACTAACAATAGCGAAAAAATAAATTTATCAATCTGATTTTAAACATCTTTATTCTTGATATATCAAAAATAAGAGGACAATCTTTGTCAAAGGCGATCTCATCTTCTTATCGATAAAAAAAGCCCCGCGATAAATCGCAGGGCTGTCGTAATAAGGTCGGAGTTGGCCTGTAAGCCGGGTTCTGTACCGGGTTGCCCCGGGTAGCAATCATTCCTCTAGGCCAGCAATCACTCACTGGCTCAAGCAACCTACCCGCCCCCAACGCGGGCCGCGCCAATAGGGGCCTATTTGG
>JBOFSK010000027.1:0-14168 GCA_051651505.1 Aeromonas sp. | reverse complement strand
TCGACAATGTCTTGCGGGAGGTGATCGTTCACCTCGGCATAGGTCAGGTAGCCCTGTTCTTTACCTTTGGCAACGAGGAGTTTAAGCTGAGACTGCGGGGTTTGCTCCATAGAACTCATCCGGTTGGTGTTGCTAGGTTACGCGTACGGTGTACTGCTGCGCAAATAGCCAATTCTAATAGAAAACCGCCAGACATGCTATGTCTGGTTGCGGCGTCGGTCGTGAGAAACCCCTGCCCGCAGTATTGTCGGGGTCAGGTGGTTATAAAATGTTGCTTTGCATCCCGTCGATTCGGGCAACGTTATCCATATTGGGACTAATTACTTAAATATCAAGCCCCACCTTCATTTCTTTTCGCAATTTGCACCTCTCTGATCAGCATCATCAACTCCCGCGTTTCTTCGGAGCTTAGTCCTTCCTGAGCGACTTTGGCCTGCAATTCTTCGATCCGTTGTTTCAGAAACTGATTGATGAAGCCGACGAAGGTATCCTGCAATTCTCCCAGAATATCGGGTTCCTGGTCGAGCCTGATCTCTTCAAACAGATCGTGCATGGCCAGCTGGGCGAGGATCTCACCCTCCTTGGTACCACGCCAATGTTCCAGCAGGATACCGGTGGTGATACCTGGCTGAGCCAGGATCTGCTGGTGCAGTTGCAGCAGGAACTTAATGCCCTGTACCCGTAGCCCGGCCAATTCTGGCATGGGGGGCAGTTCGGCCGTTACCGCCGGATATTGCACCATCAGCGCCAGTGCCCGGCGCAGCGGTGTCAGCTTGGCAGTCTTGGGTTTGTTGACCTCGGCCTTGGGCTGGCTGTTACGAGCAAATAGCTCGGCTATACGCTGTTTGTTCTCGCCCCAGCGCATCATGCTGGAGAGGCGGGTGATCAATCCTTCGCGGGTAAAGCCTTCCGGTACCCGGCGAATAAGCTCGGCGGCCTTGTTGGCCACTTCGAACTTGCCAGCCTCACCACTGAGGGCCGTATCTCGCCCGAGGCGCTCGAACATGAAGTCGGCGAACGGCTGGGCGTCATCGAGCAGGGCTTCAAAGCCCTCCTTGCCGATCTGGCGTACCAGCGAGTCGGGATCTTCGCCGTCGGGCAGGAACACAAATTTCAGTTCGCGGCCATCCTGCAGATGGGAGAGGGCGTTATCCAGCGCCCGCCAGGCGGCTTCACGACCGGCGTTGTCGCCATCGTAGCAGCAGACCACTTCGGCAGTGGTGCGAAACAGGGTGTGGATATGGTCGCTGGTCGTTGCAGTACCCAGCGCAGCCACCGCATAGTCGATGTCGTACTGACCGAGCGCCACCACATCCATGTAGCCTTCCACCACCAGGATCCGGCGCGGATCCTTGTGTGCCTGCTTCACCTCAAAGAGACCGAACAGCTCCCGCCCTTTATGGAAGATCGGGGTTTCCGGCGAGTTGAGATACTTGGGGGTGCCATCACCCAGCACCCGGCCACCAAAACCGATAACCCGGCCGCGCTTGTCGCGGATCGGGAACATGATGCGATCACGAAAGCGATCATAGCTACCCGGGCCATTGTCACGGGTGATCAACATGCCGCCCGAGATAAGCAGCTGTTCGTGATCCCGGCTGGCACCAAAGCGGCGGCGCACCTGATCCCAGTCACTGGGGGCGTAGCCAATGTTGAAGCGTTTGACCACTTCACCGGTCAGCCCGCGCCCTTTTAGGTACTCCACCGCATGGGGAGCGCTCTTAAGATTGCTCTCATAGAAGCGGGCTATCTGGTTCATCAGCTCAAAGAGATCTTTGCTGATGGCAGGCTGGCTATTGGCTGGGCCGCCAATGCTCTGTTCGCGAACCACCTGCATACCTTGGATGCTGGCTAGCTCTTCGATGGCATCGGGAAATTCGAGGCCGTCATACTCCATGACAAAACCGATGGCATTGCCGTGGGCGCCACAACCGAAACAGTGGTAGAACTGCTTCTCCTGGCTGACGGTAAAAGAGGGGCTTTTTTCGTTATGGAAAGGGCAGCAAGCCTGGTAGTTCTTACCCGCTTTTTTCAGCCGCACGCGCGAGTCGATCAGCTCGACTATATCTGTGCGCACGAGCAGATCATCGATAAAGGATTGGGGGATCCTGCCTGCCATAACCATCCTGATTCATTGCAAAGAAAATAAAAAAGCCGCGCATTCCAAGGGAAGCACGGCTTCTTCTACTAAACAAGAGAGTTGCCTGTTACGCCAAGCGGGTTTTCACCTGAGCACTGACGGCGCCGACATCGGCACGCCCCTGAATTTTCGGCTTCAAGACCGCCATGAGTTTGCCCATATCAGCCATGACGGCAGCACCACTTTCAGTGATGGCTTGCTCAATCAGTGCGGCAATTTGGTCTGCGGTCAGCTGTTGCGGCAGGAATTCCTGCAGTACAACAATCTCAGCGGACTCTTTGTCGGCGAGATCCTGGCGACCGGCAGCTTCAAATTGGCTGATGGAATCACGGCGCTGTTTGACCATTTTGGTCACGACAGCGAGGATATCCTCATCATTGAGCTCGATACGGGTATCAACTTCACGTTGCTTGATTTCAGCCATCAACAAACGGATCGTCCCCAGGCGTGCCTTATTTTTGGCAAGCATGGCGAGTTTTTGTTGATCCTTGAGTTGATCCTTCAGCGACACGGCATTGACTCCTGATTAGTACAGGCGGATACGACGTGCGTTTTCGCGAGACAGCTTTTTAGCGTGACGCTTAACAGCAGACGCTTTAGCGCGCTTACGAATGGTAGTCGGCTTCTCGTAGAACTCACGGCTACGAACTTCGGACAGGATACCGGCCTTTTCGCAAGAACGCTTGAAGCGACGCAGAGCAACGTCAAACGGCTCATTTTCACGGACTTTGATTACTGGCATGTGCCTTTCACCTCAGTGATAAATTGTTAGCTGACCTTCAATCGATCAGCATGACTTAAAATGGTGCGAAATTATACTCTGGACAGGGAATGAAAGTAAACCCGCAGAGATCGCTCTGGTTTAAAAAACCCGCGAAGGTTACCATAGCCGTCTCATTTTAGCAGTGAAATTTTTTAGCAATGCGTGTATTGGGCATAGAGACATCCTGTGACGAAACCGGGATCGCGATCTTCGATGATCAAAAAGGGATCCTTTCCCATCAGTTATACAGCCAGGTCAAGCTGCATGCGGACTACGGTGGCGTGGTCCCCGAGCTCGCCAGCCGGGATCATGTTCGCAAGACGATCCCCTTGATCCAGGCGGCCTTACAAGAGGCGGGACTGGGTAAAGATGACATTGACGGCATCGCCTATACCGCGGGGCCAGGTCTGGTTGGCGCCATTCTAGTGGGGGCGACCATTGGCCGCTCGCTGGCGATGGCCTGGAACAAACCGGCCATTGCCGTCCACCATATGGAGGGCCATTTGCTGGCGCCCATGCTGGAGGAGCAAGCTCCTGAATTTCCCTTCGTGGCGCTGCTGGTCTCTGGCGGTCACTCCATGCTGGTGCGGGTCGATGGTATCGGCAGTTATCAGCTGCTGGGGGAATCCATTGATGATGCGGCTGGCGAGGCGTTTGACAAGACTGCCAAGCTGATGGGGCTGGATTACCCGGGCGGCCCGCTGCTCTCCCGTTTGGCCGAACAGGGCACCACCGGGCGCTTCAAGTTTCCACGCCCAATGACGGATCGCCCGGGGCTCGATATGAGCTTCTCCGGCCTCAAAACCTTTGCGGCCAACACCATTGCCGCCAATGGTGACGACGAACAGACTCGTGCCGACATCGCCCGAGCCTTCGAAGATGCGGTGGTCGATACCCTGGCCATCAAGTGCCGCCGCGCACTGAAAGAGACTGGTCTCAAGCGTCTGGTCTGCGCCGGTGGCGTCAGTGCCAACCGTCACCTGCGTGCCCAGTTGGCCGAAATGATGCAAGAGCTTGGTGGTGAGGTGTTCTATCCACGTACCGAGTATTGCACCGATAACGGCGCCATGATCGCTTATGCCGGTATGCAGCGTTTGAA
Source organism: Aeromonas sp. (assembly GCA_051651505.1). GTDB lineage: Bacteria > Pseudomonadota > Gammaproteobacteria > Enterobacterales > Aeromonadaceae > Aeromonas. Next base: position 10,166 of record JBOFSK010000027.1, on the reverse strand, counting down.
GGCGGGGGTATTTGAGCCGCTGGTGATCAAGGCTGTACCGCGCTGGCCGCTGGATACTCTTGAACCGGTGTAAACCACCCTGGAGTAGCATTGTTATGAAAAGAGGGGGCATGATGCGCCTCCCTCTTCGGATGCGATAGCGGCACAGACAGGATGGCTGCACCGGCTTGGCAGTGAGCTCGGCTACTGGGGTTGTGGCATGACCGTGAGGACTGCGATAATCCCCCAAGTTTTGTTTATCACATTCAAGTGCCTGAAAAAAATCCCCGCCAATTGGCGGGGATTTTTGTTTGGCTATCAGTTGGCGATGCGATTAAAGCATGATGCCGCCAAAGAAGAAGCCCAGCGCGACGGCGCAAGCAATGGTCGCTACACCCGGAACAAAGAAGGGGTGGTTAAATACCGCTTTGCCGATACGGGTGGAACCTGTGTCATCCATTTCGACCGCAGCCAGCAGGGTTGGGTAGGTTGGCAGTACGAACAGGGCGCTTACCGCTGCGAAAGAGGCAATGGCCGTCAGCGGGCTGACACCCAGCGCCAGTGCGGCAGGCATCAGCGCCTTGGTGGTGGCGCCTTGTGAATAGAGCAGCATCGCGGCAAAGAACAGCACTACCGCCAGCAGCCAGGAGTACTGGTTCAACAGGTCACCGGCGATCAACTGAATGGTGTCCATGTTGCCTTTGACGAAGACGTTACCCAACCAGGCGACACCCAGTACACAGATACAAGCAGACATACCGGACTTGAAGGTCGGCATGTTGGTGACTTGGGTGGCGTCCAGTTTGCACACCAGGGTCATGATGGTGGCGGCAGTCAGCATGATCGCCATGATGGCACCATCACGGGGGATCGGCGGGTTGGTGATCAGGCCCACTTTGCCGGAGATGGCGGTGGCGTATGCCATCACCGCTACGATAGCAGCAATAAAGATCCACACTGACAGCTTGGCGTACGGCTTCAGGTCAAGCTGGGTGGTGCCGCGCAGTTTGATTAAGCCTTTGGCTTTGCGATCCAGGTAAACTTCATCCAGCTCCAGTGGCTTACCCATCATGTTGGCAACAAAGGCGCCCACGATACAGGCCAGGAAGGTTGACGGGATGCAGATAGCCAGCAGGGTCAGATAATCGACCCCCATCGGCTCGAGCATGCCAGAGAAGGCAACCACAGCGGCAGAGATCGGAGAGGCTGTAATGGCGATCTGGGAGGCAATCACCGCGATGGAGAGCGGACGGGATGGGCGGATCCCCTGCTCTTTGGCCACTTCAGCGATAACTGGCAGCGTGGAAAACGCGGTATGGCCGGTACCAGCCAGCATGGTCATCAGATAAGTGACAACCGGGGCGGCGAAGGTGATGTATTTGGGGTTCTTGCGCAGCGCTTTCTCTGCCAGGGAGACCAGGTAGTCCATCCCGCCCGCCAGTTGCATACAGGCGATGGCGCAGATGACGGACGCGATGATCATGATCACATCCCAAGGGATGTAGCTCACCAGTTGATCACTTGGGATCGGCATGCCCAGACCCCAGGTCAGTACCAGCACCCCCAAGCCACCGGCAAAGCCGATACCGATGCTACCTATCCGGGCCCCCAGATAGATGGCGGCAAGCACCACAAGTAATTCGATTCCAATCATTGCAAACACTCCATTTTTTAGTTTTTGGTTTTTTTTTGGCAAAAGCCAATTCCACAATGGACTGGGTAGTAAGACCAATCAGGAATTGACTTTATGGGCCGGGAGGCTCCCGGCCCATCATTCGCTTATACGGCGGCGTCGCGGGTGAAACGCTTGGCTTTGTACTGCGGATTCATCAGGTTCTCGATAGAGAGAATTTCGTCCAGTTGCTCGGCGCTCAGCAGGCCGCGCTCCAGCACCACTTCACGAACATTCTTACCGGTCTGGGCACAGATCTTGCCGACGATGTCACCTTCGTGGTGGCCGATGAAGGGGTTCAGATAGGTCACAATGCCGATGGAGTTCAGCACGTGGTTCATGCAGATTTCTGGGTTGGCGGTGATCCCTTCCACGCACTTCTCGCGCAGAGAGATACAGGCTTTTTCCATCAGGCTCAGAGATTCGAACATCGCTTGACCAATCACTGGCTCCATGACGTTCAGCTGCAACTGACCGGCTTCGGCGGCGAAGGTGATGGTGATGTCGTTACCGAATACTTTGAAGCAGGACTGGTTGACCACTTCCGGGATAACCGGGTTGACCTTGGCTGGCATGATGGAAGAGCCGGCCTGCATTTCTGGCAGGTTGATCTCTTTTAGCGCAGTGCGCGGACCGGAGGAGAGCAGACGCAGGTCATTACAGATCTTAGAGAGCTTCATGGCCAGACGCTTGACCGCACCGTGCAACATTACGTAGGCACCACAGTCAGAGGTTGCTTCAATCAGGTCTTCTGCTGGAACATAAGCGCGGCCAGTGATCTCGGCCAGACGCTGGATAGCCAGGGCTGAGTACTCAGGTGGCGTGTTGAGACCGGTACCGATGGCGGTAGCGCCCAGGTTCACTTCCAGCAACAGCTCTTGGCAGCGCTTGATGGATTTGATCTCTTCGCGCAGGGTAACCGCAAACGCATGGAACTCTTGACCCAGGGTCATTGGCACCGCATCTTGCAGTTGGGTGCGACCCATCTTCAGGATGTTCTTGAACTCATTTGCTTTAGCATCAAATGCAGCGATCAGAGCTTCCAAGGCATGCAGGGTCACGTCGGCGCTGTTTACTACCGCAACACGGAATCCGGTTGGGTAAGCATCGTTAGTGGATTGGCACTTGTTAACGTGGTCGTTTGGGTTAACAACGTCGTAGTTGCCTTTTTCCAGACCCATGATTTCAAGGGCGATGTTAGCCAAGACTTCGTTGGTATTCATGTTAAGGGAGGTGCCAGCACCACCCTGATAAACATCAACCGGGAACTGGTCAAAACATTTGCCGGTGTTGAGCATCAGATCGCAGGCTTCAACGATTTTATCAGCGATTTCAGGGCGGATGGTACCCAGCTCACCGTTGGCCATGGCTGCGGCTTTTTTGGTCAGGACCATGCCGCGGACGAATTCAGGGACGTCAGAAATCTTCTGAGTGCTGATCTTGAAGTTCTCGACGGCGCGCAGGGTGTGCACACCGTAGTAGAGATCATTGGATACTTCTTTGGTGCCCAGCAAGTCTTCTTCAATGCGGACGTTCTTGATGTCGCTCATTGTAATGCCTCAGAAATCAGAAAAATGGAAAAAATCCTCACCGAGTGGTCGCGAGTTCCTTGCGCACAGCTCATCCTGAAGCACCACACATCGAGTGGGGCGGTTGGGAGAGGGCCCCCCGAATTACTGGCCAGTATTCTACTCCAATTGGGGTATCGGTTGTTAGAGCTGGATCACTAAATTTGCGACATTATCAAATTACGTTGATGAAAGTGCATATATGTTATGGTGTGTTTATCGTGATGATTATCATGAGGTTGTGTAGCTCATGGCGGTTTTTTTGGCTGATCTTTACGCTAAAGCAGCCGATGCCGAACTTGAAATCATCTGGGTAGGCCCCATCTATTCTGGGTAGAAAGTGGTGAGCCACTGGCGTTAAAACAGCATATGGATGCCGTTAACCGAAGGTCACTGACTCTCAATTGACTGATGTTGGAGTGAATATGGGCAAGTTGTTTTTGTTGTTTTTGGGGCTGATCGTGCTCGAGCTCAGTGTCATGATCGAGGTCGGCGCAGTAATTGGGGCCTTACCGACCGTCGGCTTGCTGATCCTGACCGCGGTGTTGGGATCCTCTCTGGTGCGCAGCCAAGGGATCAAAACCCTGTTGAGCGCACAACACAAGATGCAACAGGGTGAGATGCCTGGTCGTGAAGTCATGGGAGGCATGATGTTGGCGCTGGCGGGTCTGCTGCTGATTATCCCCGGTTTTGTGACTGATATTTTCGGTGTGCTGTTGCTGCAACCCTGGCTGCGCCACAAGCTGGCCGATAAGTTGATCGGCAGCAACCCGTTCCGGATGCAGATGGGTGGCTTCCAGCAGGGGGCACCATCGCCGTTTGGCAGTGCGCCGTCTGATGATCATCTGGGTAACACCAAGCAGGGTGGCACCACCCTCGAAGGCGAATTTGAGCGCAAAGAGTGAGCGTAAAGAGTAAGCGACGCGACGAAAAACCGAGGCGAGTGACGGTTCAGGGTTTACCCTGATGGCACAGCGCCTCGAAGCGGTGTCGGGCATACCACCAAGCGAGGCTGCCCGCCGCCAGATTAGCCAGCAGTATCCCCAGATAGATCCCCTGTTCTCCCCCCAGTTTTGCCCCCAGCCAGGCGCCTGGCACTAGAAAGCCAAACAGTCGCAACCCATTGAACAAGAAAGAGATGCTGGATGCGCGCACACCATTGAGCGCCGAGGCCAGCAGCATCACCATCCCCTGAAAGCCGTAACCGATCGGCACCAGATGCAGGTAAAGGGTGATAAGACGGATCACCTGCGGATGATCGCTAAACAGATTCGCGATCACCGGGGCAAGCAACCAGGTCAGGCCGTAGATGGCGAGTTGGAACAGCATGGCAAAGCGCATGCAGCTTTGCAGGGCCGCTTTGGCACGGGCGGGATTGCCTGCCCCGCAGTTTTGCGAGATGAAAGGGGCCAGTACAGAGGCGAGGGCCATCATCACGATCAGCAGCAGCGCCTCGACTCGGGACGCGGCCCCGTAAGCGGCCACCACCTCGGTGCCCAGGCCCGCAAAAATCGTCATCAGCACCGCATTGGCTAAGGGGTTCAGCATATTGGTAAAGGATGCCGGTAGCGCGACATGCAGTAGTGAGCGCCAGTGCTGAAACAGTCTGGGGCGAGCAGAGAGGCGCCACAGTAGCAAGCCTTCTCGATGGCGCAAGATATAGAGGCTGACCAGCATCGCCATCAACCAGGAGATGGCGGTGGCGATGGCCGCCCCGCGGATCCCCCACTCGGGAAATGGGCCGATACCGAAGATGAGCAAGGGATCCAGCACGCCGTTGACCAGCCCGGCCACCGCCATCACCAGGCTGGGGGTCTTGGTATCACCGGTTGCCCGAATGGCGGCATTGCCCACCATGGGCAACACCAGCATGGGCACGGTCAAATACCAGATCAGCATGTAGTCGTGGATCAGCGAGATCAGTTCACTGCTGGCGCCCAGCAGGGTAAACAGCGGCCTGATAGTGAAGGCGCCGCCTGCGGCGAGCAGGGTCACCAGGATGACTGCCAGAAACAGGCTGTCGGTGGCAAGATGAGCGGCTTCATCCTGTTTACCTTGGCCAAGGGTATGGCCGATCACCGCTGACAGGCCGGCCCCCAAGCCCATTGCCAGCGAGGTCACGACAAAGGTAACCGGAAAGGTAAAGCTGATAGCGGCGAGTGCTTGAGTACCCAGCATGCCAATAAAAAAGGTATCGACCAGGTTGAAAGCCAAAATGGCGATGATGCCGAAGATCATCGGGCCCGTCATTTGGCGCAGTACGACGGAGGTCGGCGCGGTCAGCATGGGATTAGTGCGGGTCAATAGCGGGTCTCTGTGTCTGGCTTTGAGGAGGGGGGCATGGCCGCGTCGCGGCGGGAGGGCATCAAGCAGCCACCTGCATGGTCCATAGTACGCCAAAATTTTTTTTTTGTATTTGCCCTTGAAGGGTTAGCTACTTTGCCCCACATCAGAGGCATATCTGATTTGGTCTGAAACGGCCATTCCTCAACGCAACAACAAGACTCATTTTGGGAGAGTTATCGATGAAAATTCGTCCACTGCACGACCGCGTCATCATCAAGCGCATCGAAGCTGAAGCCAAATCTGCTGGCGGTATTGTATTGACGGGTACTGCGGCCCAGAAGTCCACCCGTGGTGAAGTACTTGCCGTGGGGACTGGCCGCATCCTGGATAATGGCGAAGTTAAAGCACTGGCCGTCAAGGTGGGTGACAAGGTTATTTTCAACGAAGGCTACGGCGTCAAGACCGAGAAGCTGGATGGCCAGGATGTGCTGATCCTCTCTGAAACTGACATTCTGGCAATTGTTGAAGCGTAATCCCTCCTCCTTTTCCCCGAATTGATTTAAGGATTGAATAAAAATGGCAGCTAAAGACGTTAAGTTTGGTAACGAAGCCCGCATCAAGATGCTGGAAGGCGTAAATATTCTGGCCGATGCGGTCAAAGTCACCTTGGGCCCGAAGGGCCGTAACGTGGTACTGGACAAGTCCTTCGGCGCCCCGACCATCACCAAAGATGGTGTTTCTGTTGCCCGTGAAATCGAGCTGGAAGACAAGTTTCAGAACATGGGCGCCCAGATGGTCAAGGAAGTGGCTTCCAAGGCTAACGATGCCGCCGGTGACGGTACCACCACTGCAACCGTACTGGCTCAGGCCATCGTTAATGAAGGCCTGAAGGCGGTTGCTGCGGGCATGAACCCGATGGATCTGAAGCGCGGTATCGACAAAGCCGTTGTCGCTGCCGTTGCCGAACTGCAAACCCTGTCCCAGCCGTGTGCTGACAGCAATGCCATCGCTCAGGTCGGCACCATTTCCGCCAACTCCGACGAGAAAGTGGGCAACCTGATTGCCGAAGCCATGGACAAAGTGGGTCGCGATGGCGTCATCACGGTTGAAGATGGCCAAGGTCTGGAAGATGAGTTGGCGGTTGTCGAAGGTATGCAGTTCGACCGTGGCTACCTGTCCCCTTACTTCATCAACAAGCAAGAGACCGGTTCTGTTGAGCTGGACGACCCGTTCATCCTGCTGGTTGACAAGAAAATCTCCAACATCCGCGAAATGTTGCCGGTGCTGGAAGGCGTTGCCAAAGCGGGCAAGCCACTGCTGATCGTTGCTGAAGATGTTGAAGGTGAAGCGCTGGCTACTCTGGTGGTCAACACCATGCGCGGTATCGTCAAAGTGGCTGCCGTCAAGGCGCCGGGCTTTGGTGATCGTCGCAAGGCCATGCTGCAGGATATCGCCGTGCTGACCGGTGGTACTGTCATCTCTGAAGAGGTGGGCATGGAGCTGGAAAAAGCGACGCTGGAAGATCTGGGTCGTGCCAAGCGCATCGTTATCACCAAAGAAAACACCACCATCATCGATGGCGTGGGTGATGCGACCGTGATCGAAGGCCGTGTTGCCCAGATCCGTCAGCAAATCGAAGATACCTCTTCTGATTACGACCGTGAGAAGCTGCAAGAGCGCGTGGCCAAGTTGGCCGGTGGTGTTGCGGTGATCAAGGTTGGCGCTGCCACTGAAGTCGAGATGAAAGAGAAGAAAGCCCGTGTTGACGATGCGCTGCACGCAACGCGCGCTGCTGTAGAAGAAGGTGTGGTTGCCGGTGGTGGTGTTGCGCTGGTGCGTGTTGCTGCCAAGCTGGCAGGTCTGCGTGGTGACAACGAAGATCAAAACGTGGGTATCAAGGTTGCCCTGCGCGCCATGGAAGCCCCACTGCGTCAGATCGTCATCAACGCCGGTGAAGAAGCCTCTGTGATTGCCAACGCAGTGAAGAACGGTGAAGGTAACTTCGGTTACAACGCGTACACCGAACAGTATGGCGACATGCTGGAGATGGGCATCCTGGATCCGACCAAGGTGACTCGTTCTGCTCTGCAATTTGCCTCTTCCATCGCCGGTCTGATGATCACCACTGAGTGCATGGTCACCGAACTGCCGAAGAAAGATACCCCAGCCATGCCTGATATGGGTGGCATGGGTGGCATGGGCATGATGTAATCTGCATCCTGCTTGTGTGAAAAACGGCTCGCCTCTGGTGAGCCGTTTTTTTATATCTGACTAAAATGGGTCTGAATAGATGGGTTTTATTGAGGGGTGTATGAAAAAATGGTGTTGGATTTATTTTGTCTCTTTGTTGTTCGCAGCACCTGTGGTTGCGAGCGAGGCGCTCAGTGGGCCTGCGATCCTCAAAATAACCGGTAACATCAGGTCAACAGCAAAGGTGAATGGTCAGGTATTGTTTGATTTGGCCAAGCTTCAGGCATTGCCACAATATGAAATAGTGACGAGCAACCCTTGGGTTGATAAGCCGCATAAATACAGAGGGCCCAAGCTGGCCGATGTGCTGGCAGCGGCCGGTGCGGACGGAAAAACCATCACCCTGACGGCGTTGAACAGTTTCCAGATCACCATTGAATGGGACCGCGTAGCGCAATATGCCCCTATCTTGGCGTGGCAAGATGATGGGGTGGTGATGCGAGTACGTGATAAGGGGCCGCTTTGGTTTATGCTCCCGCTCGATCAGTACCCTGAACTGAATCGCTCTGAATACACCGACATGATGATTTGGCAACTTGATGTAATCGAGGTTGTGCGCTGATCGACCTGCAACAGGAGCATGGAGTGAATAGAAAGATTAGAATGTGGCCACTGCTCGTTATTCTCTATATTTCTATTCTGTCGTTTAGTGGGGGGGCTCTCTATTGCTTGATGCAAATCCAGAACACCACCAGAGCGATGGAAAAATACACCTATGATGTTTCCTGGGCGTTGATGCAACTGCAGTTGGAGTTGGGACGCTTCCTCAATGCTGTGCAGGTGTATCACTACGGCGGCCTCGATCATAAGACGCTGATGCTGCGCTATGACATTCTCTGGAGCAGAACGCCCATTTTGTTGAGCGGCCAGCTGCGCAAAAGTATGGAGGATAAGCAGAAGACCTTACGACTGGTGCAATTGATTGAAAGCAATATCCGTCACATTGAGCCCGATGTCATGACGTTGAAAAGCGGTGTCAGTGATTATCAACAAATCATGATGCGGCTGGAACCGCTTCAAGAACCGCTTTCTTACTCACTTGCTGCTGTGATGCAAAAGAACATCAACATCTATTCCGAGAGCGATCGCAGTTTTGATCAGTGGCGCAACGGGTTGCTACTGATGGTGTCGGGTTTGATTGTCTCGGTGCTGTTGCTCACTATCTTGCTTATATATAAAGGGCGTCGTCATTTTAGAGCCGCAAGGCGGGATCCGCTGACCGGATTGCCCAATCGACTTGCTTTGCTGGAGCGAATGGCGCGATGTACCACTCAAGATGTGCCATTTGGTCTGGTATTAATTGATATCACCCATTTCAGAGGCATTAACGTTAAGTTCGGTCATGCTGCGGGTGATTATGTGCTCAATACATTCGCCAATCGAATAAGCACCTTATGTGAGGAGGGTGAGTGGAGTGGCCGCTTGGGCGGGGACCAATTTGCCATCATTCAGCATGGTAGCAGCGATCTGCGTCAGGTGCGGGAGTTGGTCGCTCGCCTACAGCATGCACTCAAGCAGGATATTGTGTATGACAGCTATCCATTCCGACTGGAGGCGGGTGTTGGCATTGCGTTTTATCCGATGGATAGCGACCAACCCCACGAATTGTTGAGCCTTGCCGAGCAAGCACTGTTTCATAGTCGTAAGACCCATGTCCCCTATGTGATTTATGATAATGCCCTGCTCAATGAGACGGCGCGGCGTAAGCATCTTGCTTCTGACCTGCTTATCGCGCTAGAGCACAACACGCTAGAGCTCCATTACCAGCCGATAGTCAATCTTGAAAATGGTCGCTGTGAAGCGGTCGAAGCCTTGCTGCGTTGGCGCCACCCTCAGCTTGGGTTGATCCCTCCTAACGAAGTGATCATGGTGGCTGAAGAGTTCCAGCTTGCAGAAAGAGTCGGTAGCTGGGTGTTAAATACCGCGTGCCAACAACTTTCGCAGTGGCATCAGCTTGGCTTGGTGGACCTGCAGATGTGCGTCAATATTTCCCCGGGCATGTACCAGCGTAATTTGCTCAAACTGGTAGCCAAGGCATTGATGGAGCATCACTTGCCCGCCCGGAGTCTGGTATTGGAAGTGACCGAAGATACCACCATGCGGGAAGTGAAGAACTCGCTGCAACTTATGCAAGATCTTACCCAGCAGGGAGTGCTGCTGGCACTGGATGACTTTGGTACCGGCTACTCATCATTGAGCTATCTGCAAAAACTGCCGGTCAGCAAAGTGAAGATTGACCGATCCTTTATTCAGGGCATTGACACCTCTATAGAGGCATCCGAGTTGGTTGCCAACATTTGCCGCTTGGGATCCATGCTGGGCAAGAGTCTGGTCTGTGAAGGGATCGAGACCCAGGCGCAACTTGATGTGCTGCGCTCTCTGACCGATATCCACTTATATGGACAAGGTTA
>JBOFSK010000026.1:0-1075 GCA_051651505.1 Aeromonas sp. | reverse complement strand
GAGTGGGACGAACAGGAGTTCCGCGGTCATGTATGTGGTGAGTGGGACGAAAAGGCGTTCCGTGGTCAAATAGGTGGCGAGTGGGACGAACAGGCGTTCCGCGGTCATGTAGGTGGCGAGTGGGACGGACAGGCTGTTCGTGGTCAAATAGGTGGGGAGTGGGACGGACAGGCTGTTCGGGGTCAAATAGGTGGTGAGTGGGACGAACAGGCTGTTCGGGGTCAAATAGGTGGCGAGTGGGACGGACAGGCTGTTCGTGGTCATGTAGGTGGCGAGTGGGACAAACAGGCTGTTTGTGGTCAAATTGGTAGTGAGTGCGACGAACAGGCGTTAAGCGGTCATGTAGGTGGCGAGTGGGACGGACAGGCTGTTCGTGGTCAAATAGGTGGTGAGTGGGACGAACAGGCGTTCCGTGGTCAAATAGGCGGTGAGTGGGACGAACAGGCTGTTCGTGGTCAAATAGGTGGTGAGTGGGACGAACAGGCGTTCCGTGGTCAAATAGGTGGTGAGTGGGACGAACAGGCGTTCCGTGGTCAAATAGGTGGTGAGTGGGACGAACAGGCGTTACGCGGTCAAATAGGTGGCGAGTGGGACGAACAGGCGTTCCGCGGCCAGGTAGGTGGTGAGTGGGACGAACAGGCTGTTCGTGGTCAAATAGGTGGTGAGTGGGACGAACAGGCGTTCCGCGGTCATGTAGGTGGTGAGTGGGACGAACAGGCGTTCCGTGGTCAAATAGGTGGTGAGTGGGACGAACAGGCGTTCCGTGGTCAAATAGGTGGCGAGTGGGAAGGACAGGCTGTTCGTGGTCAAATAGGTGGTGAGTGGGACGAACAGGCGTTCCATGGTCAAATAGGTGGTGAGTGGGACGGACAGGCTGTTCGTGGTCAAATAGGTGGTGAGTGGGATGGACAAGCTGTTCGTGGTCAAATAGGTGGTGAGTGGGACGAACAGGAGTTCCGCGGTCATGTATGTGGTGAGTGGGACGAAAAGGCGTTCCGTGGTCAAATAGGTGGCGAGTGGGACGAACAGGCGTTCCGCGGTCATGTAGGTGGCGAGTGGGACGGACAGGCTGTTC
>JBOFSK010000025.1:0-1221 GCA_051651505.1 Aeromonas sp. | reverse complement strand
TCACACACAAGTGATCACATCCATTTCCTGCAGGTAACAGAAATCTAGAAGAACAGGATAGTGAACTTGAGATCCTGCAATGACAGGAGACTCACAGAGAAACATTTAATGAGAGCCGAATGAGCAGTTAACTGGATTTCTGTCAGATTCAGAGTGAAGTGATATTATATAATCATCAGACTCATCTGATCAAAACATTATAATTTAATTGCAATTAACATGTCTCTATAGGCCGGCAAAATCCTATCACCACCTCCATGCGGTGCCGGCCGGAAACCGACAAATTTATTGATCGGGCAAACGGTGAGGGTGGTCAGCGACAGGCGGTGCGGCACGTCGGCTGATCGAAATTGTTTTTTGTCACATCAACAAATGCAATGCCTCAACGACACTTAGATCCAAATGCTAGGGCATCCCCCATAAGCGACGCGTGCCGTCCCCGCCCGAACGACGTGAGAAGTGCACAAGGGCTACCTGCCCAAGGACGGAGCAGGCTGAAGAAGCTAGTCCAATGTCTACGACTCGCGACCCTTAATATCGGCACGCTTACTGGAAGAACCCGTGAACTGGCCGATGCATTGAACACCCGGCGCGTCGATATTGCCTGTATGCAAGAAACAAAATGGAAAGGCGCTAAGGCGAGAGACATAGGAGAAGGATACAAGCTCTACTATTATGGAGTAACAAACAACCGAAATGGAGTGGCGATCATCATCAGTAAGAAGCTGCGCGACAACGTAGTTGAGGTCAGCCGCATCTCGGATCGCCTCATTTCAATTAAGATTGATACTGGGTCGGTGATCCTGAGGGTGGTCTCCTGCTATGCCCCCCAGATCGGGTGTACTGACGCTGAGAAGGAGGAATTCTGGCACAAGTTTGATGATCACCTCCGATCAATAACCATAAATGAGCATCTCCTAGTTGGTGGCGACCTTAACGGACATGTTGGGGCTTTGCGAGATGGGTATGAGCAGGTACATGGTGGACAAGGCTATGGGACTCGAAACAAAGAGGGTGTCCAAATCCTCGATTGTGCAGAGGCACACGATCTGGTCATCGCCAACACGTTTTTTAAGAAACGTGATTCCCACCTCGCCACTTATACCAGTGGCGGACGTTCGACCCAGATTGATTATTGGCTTATACGACGGCACGACTTTAAGTTCGTTATGGATGCCAAGGTGATCCCATCTGAGACCATTGCCTCCCAACACCGGCTAT
>JBOFSK010000024.1:0-1981 GCA_051651505.1 Aeromonas sp. | reverse complement strand
GTTGCCATAAAGTCACTCAATACGGGGGAGTGGGTCATTGTTGCCAGCAATACCATTTGTTTGGCTACATCATCAGAACAACGCAACACTTCTTGCCAGAAATCGGCCCCCATCGGCTCAAGCCGCTTACGAAGCGTTGAGGCCATCCGCTTGGCGCTGTGCTGCGAAGGCTTTTGCAACACGTTTTCGTTTATGATTGCCTCATTCCAACCAGCCACATCAGGATACGTCAACAGCAGTTCAGCAATCACTCTACTCTCGCGCAGCATGAGGCTGCCACCGATGATGTCACCCAGATACGCTTTGGCTGTCATAACTACTCTCTATTCGATAATGTGATCTAGCAATGCCACTATCATACCCGAAACAGGCCACATTACCTTTCACCAAGCGCACACTTAACGGCTTGAGGGCATTCGTTAGGTGGTTATTTACCCACTGTTTTGATGCTTATTTGCCCAACAAACTCGGTGGCGTACTCTCACCGCTGCATCGGTTCTGCCCCAGCGCATCGGTGCGGCAGACGGTGCCATCGGATGCACGCAGGTTGCCGAGGCTATCTTCCCGCCAGGTTACTTTCGCTCCGGTTTTGCTGTTGTAGCTGTGGGTATTGCCCAGCGCGTCTTGCCGGTAGGTGGTGCCGTCGCTCCCCTTGAGGTTACCCAACGCATCTTTGCGCCAGGTCACGCCGGTGCCGGTGTCTTTGATATGGCCGAGTGCATCCTCACGCAGGGTGCCTCGCTTGCCGTTATCACACTGATAGCGGGTCTGGCCCAAGGCATCTTCCCGATAGGTACAGCTAGTCGCTTGCGCCACCTGGGGGGGTAACACCAACAGCAACAAGCCCAGTGGCAGGGCAGCGCGCAATAACTGGCGCCGCCCCTGCCAAAAACCAGATGGGTAACTCATTGCATCTCTCCTTTGCGGTAAGCATGGCTGACTATACCCAACCTGCCGCGCAGCTTCGATACTGGGATTTTGCACATGTCGTGTTTTCAGGCTGATGCGACTTGGCAGGATGATCATCCCCTCAACATCCACCACGCACTCATGGCCTCTTTATAACAAGGCGAGGTTTGCACCAGATTGACGCCCCATGCTGTCAGCGAATTTTGCAAGAAGCCGCTTCCTTTTAGGGAGAGGAGGAGGCCAAGAGAGGTATCTCTCCATATGGTCAGTGCCGCTGTACAGAATATCCCCGCTATGCCGTGCTGAATAAGACCTGTTTGTTAACCATTGGAACTATGGTCGCTGAACCCGGGCTTGTCGAGCTTGCGCGACTTCACGCGTCGCGGGTTATAATGCCTGTATATAAAAACAGGTATCTTTGCCATGCAGCTGTTGAACCCTGAACCATCCCCCGTCGAGGCGGCTACCCCCTTGTTTCTCACCCGCGCCTCATGCGGCTTTCCGAGCCCTGCCAGCGACTATCTGGAAGGGCGGCTCGATCTCAATCGTCACTGCATTGCTCACCCGGCTGCGACTTTCTTGTTGCGTGCCGAGAGCGACAGCATGACTGGGGTCGGCATCTTTCCCGGCGACCTGTTGGTAGTCGATAAGAGCCTGACCCCGCGCCAAGGCGATGTGGTGATTGCCCTGCTCGATGGTGGTTTCACCGTCAAGACTCTGCAGCTCACTCCCCGCGTGCGGCTGTTGCCCGCCAATCCGGCGTTTGCCCCTATCGATTTTCCGGTCGATGCGGTGGGGGAGCAAGGCCTAGAGATCTTCGGGGTAGTCACTCATGTGGTCGGCAATCTGAGGCAGCGCGATGGCCATTGCGCTGGTTGATGTCAATAACTTCTACGCCAGTTGTGAGCGGCTGTTTCGCCCCGATCTGCGTGGCCGCCCACTGGTGGTGCTCTCCAACAACGACGGCTGTGTGGTGTCGCGCTCTTACGAGGCCAAGGCGCTCGGCATCAAGATGGCGGTGCCCTACTTCCAGATCCGCGAGCAATTTGAGGCGCGTGGTGGGGTAGCGTTC
>JBOFSK010000023.1:0-1091 GCA_051651505.1 Aeromonas sp. | reverse complement strand
ACCTTGTTACCTGTTTATTGGTTAATTGCCCCACCTGTGCTCCCTCGTTACCTCCCTCATTTGCTCCCTATTTATTCTCCTTGTGTTTGCAGTCCTGTGTGAGATCTTCGTCGAATGTTAACCGTGTGTCTTGTGTCCTGCCTTGTCCAGATTGTTCCTGCCTAGCCAGTCTGTTTTTCCCCTACGGGGTAGTTTTGTTTGTTTTGTTTATTTTCTATTAAATAAAGCCCTTATTCTCCTGCATTATTGAGTCCTCGCCTCATCCCTACACCCCACCCCCTGACAGAAGATCTCACCATATGAGGACTCAGCGGAAGAAGGGCTTGCACCCTCCACCAGCCTCCACTCTCTCCAGCCCCCTCTACCAACGTATCCTCCAATTCAGGGCCCTGAGCAACCTCCGTCAGCGGGGGGCTGACCTGAGGAGGTTTGCCCTTGAATTCGGTGGCACAGCTGAGGGGTTGGGGTTTAATGATGCGGCTCTCAAGGACCTCTTCAATAGTGCCCTTGATGAGCCCCTCAACTGGTGGAGGATGAGGGGGCTGGACCACCTAACATTCGGGGAATTTGTGGAGTTCTTGGCACGTCCAGCAGCTAACGAGGCTGCAACACCCCCGATGGTGGCCGACAAAGCGGCAGCGCCCCGAGTGGTGGCCAAAGAGGCTGCAGCGCCCCGAGAGGTGGCTGACGAAGCTGCAGCGCCCCCGCAGGCTGCCGACGAGACTGCAGCGCCCCGAGTGGTGGCCAAAGAGGCTGCAGCGCCCCGGTCTCTGAAACGGAGGAGGAAAAGGAACGTAGCTGCAGCGCCCCCACAGGCGGCCGACGAAGCTGCAGTGCCCCCACAGGCGGCCGACGAAGCTGCAGCGCCCCCACAGGCGGCCGACGAAGCTGCAGCGCCCCCACAGGCTGCCGACGAAGCTGCAGCGCCCCCACAGGCGGCCGACGAAGCGGCTATTCCCCGTTCTCGGAAACGGAGGAGAAGGAAGAAGACTTCTTCCACCCCGCTAGGCATGGAGGCCGTTCCAGAGCCACCCAAGCTCCTTGCCCTGCCGGCGCCACCCAGGCTCCTTGCCCTGCCGGCGCCACCCAAG
>JBOFSK010000022.1:0-2449 GCA_051651505.1 Aeromonas sp. | reverse complement strand
AACTAAACCCAACTCCTTTCCGGGGCCAGTCTGACTGGCCCCTTTTTCCTCCCAGCACCAGAGAAAATGATCCCCTGACAGCTCGGAGCCCATCAACAGGCATTCTGCTTGAGTCAGCCCGGTACTTTTTGCCCCCCACAACTACCGGTTATTACTCTTAACCTCACATTAGATGGGGGGCTTGCTTGCATTTTGCTCCCCTGACAGGTTCAATCTGCACAAAAAAGATGGATACACATACATATGTCAATCAGCAAACAGCTGTTGATCGTCGACGACGATCAAGAGATCCGCGAGCTACTTCATGAGTACCTGACGCGAGCCGGTTTTGAAGTGCTGTCAGCCGCCGGCGGCAATGAGATGCGCCAGCAACTTGCCCAGCACAGCCCGGATTTGATCATTTTGGACATCATGATGCCCGGCGAGGACGGTTTTACCCTCTGCCAGCAGATCCGACGTGACTCCCAGGTACCCATCATCATGCTGACCGCCGCCTCCGACGAAGCGGATCGGGTGATCGGCCTCGAGCTCGGCGCCGACGACTATATTGCCAAGCCGTTCAGCCCCCGCGAACTGCAGGCCAGGATCAAGGCGCTGCTGCGCCGCGCTGAATTTCGCCAGCCGGAAAAAGAGAAAGAGCCGAGCCGCCGCCTGCGTTTTGCCGAGTGGACCCTCGACACCCTGAGCCACCAGCTGACCCATGACGATGGCAACCTGCTGGATCTCTCCGGTGGCGATGCCATGCTACTCGGCATGTTCCTGCAGCAGCCCGGGGTGGTGCTGGATCGGGATACCATCTCCGATGCCACCCGTGGTCGCGAGAGCCTGCCGATGGAGCGCGGCATCGATGTCCAGATCAGTCGCCTGCGCCAGAAGCTGGGGGACAACGGCAAGAGCCCACGCATCATCAAGACCATTCGCGGCAGCGGCTATATGCTGATTGCCGAGGTGCACGAGCTGCCATGAGCAACAAGTGGTCCTGGGGGGGGCTGGTGCCCCGCTCCCTGCTGTCACGGATGATCCTGCTACTGTTGCTGGCCATCCTGCTCTCCCAGACCATTTTGACCGGCATCTGGATGCAGCAGATCCAGAAGCGGGAGCTGGAGGGGATGATCAGCACCACCCGCAACCTGGCGCTATCGGCCGCCTCCACCGTCAACTTCTTCAAATCCCTGCCGCTGCAGTATCGCCATATCGCGCTCGACCAGCTGCGCAACATGGGTGGCAGCCGCTTTTTTGTGTCGCTCAATGAAGAAGAGATCCATATCAATGCCATCCCCGACAGTGCGCGCAAGACCCTGGTGCTGGAGGAGGTGCAGGGGGTACTGACCCGCAAGCTCTCCGATGCCATGGCGATAAAGGTGGACTTCTCCCGACCCGACGACCTCCACGTCTTCAACAACGATACCTTGCTGGCGGATCTCCCCTCCTCCTGGGCCCGCTACACCCTGTCGCTGGAACCGCTCAACCCACCGGTACTGGTGACTCAGATCGAAATAGAGCAGGGCGAGTGGCTCTATCTGGCGGCGCTGCTGCCCGCCCCCTATATCACGCTGGATGACACCGTGATGCCGAGCAATCAGGTGCGCTTTATCACCCTGATGACCCTGTTTCTCTGCTTCTTTACCTTTCTGCTGGTGCGCTGGCAGACCCGCCCCTTGCGTCGCCTCGCCAAGGCTGCCGTCAATCTGGGCAAGGATATCGACCAGCCACCACTTAAGGAGGAGGGGGCATCGGAAATCATGGCGGCCACCCGCGCCTTCAACATCATGCAGCACCGTATTCGCCGTTATATCGACGATAGAGAGCGGCTGTTCAGCTCCATCTCTCACGACCTCAAGACACCTATCACCCGGCTGCGGCTGCGGGTCGAGCTGCTCGATGACGAGGTGCAGATCGGCAAGTTCAACAAGGATCTCGACGAGCTGGAGCTGATGGTAAAGGGGGCACTGCAGACCGTCAAAGAGACTGATATTCACGAGAATATCGAAGAGATCGATATCAATGGGCAACTGGAACAGATGGCCGAATCGATGAACCTGCACGACGAGCGGCTGATCATCGAAGGGCACTGCAAGTGGCCCTATCGCGGCAAACTGCTGGCCCTCAAGCGCTGCATCGGCAATCTGGTGGATAATGGCATCAAATACGGTCAGCGAGTGCGCATCATCATCATGGATGACGAGGAGATGCTGATCCTGTTCATTATGGATGAGGGCCCCGGCCTGCCGGAGGATCAGTTCGAGCGCATCTTCGAACCCTACTACCGGCTCAGCACCGATCAGGCGGGGACCGGCCTCGGCCTGGGTATCGCTCGCAACATTGCCCACGCCCACGGTGGCGATCTGATACTGGAAAATCGCCCGCAAGGTGGCCTGCAGGCCACCCTCTCACTGCCAAGGTAGTTTTTGTATGACGTTGTCTCCATTACCCCTGCTTGCCCTGCTTT
>JBOFSK010000021.1:0-4814 GCA_051651505.1 Aeromonas sp. | reverse complement strand
AAAAAAAGAGCCCGCGCACGATGGCGGGCTCTTGGGCAGATCAGATTGCTCTGCGCGAGTTATTCTGCCTTGGGGGCAGCATCCGCAGGCGTTTCACTGCTATCGGCTGGGGCACTCTCGGCAACCGGTGCTTCCGGTGCCGGGCCCGGTACCAGTGCGACCGCCGGTTTAGCGATGAGGGAGCGGGTCTCTTCCACCGCTTCGCTCAGCTTGACCTCGATAACCTGACCCAGCTCGTAGACCACCTGGGTTTTGTCGAGATAGACGCGGCCGTTGTCCCAGTTGCACTCCAGCCGATCCTTGTTGTCGAGGATGTGGCGGGCAGGCATGAATACTACGGCACCGTTTTCTTGCAGACGCAGCTTGAGACCGGCGCGCATCACGTCGATGATCTCGGCGTTGAACAGCTGATCGGTGCCGGCGGCAGCCTTGAGGTAGCGGACATAGAGCCAGTCGCCGATGTCGCGCTCGACCCGGCGGTGCAGGCGGCGGCATTCGGTCAGGTGCTCGGTCAGCGCTTCGCTTGGGCGCTCACCCGGGGTCTTGCCAGCGATGACCGCTTTGAGCAGGCGATGGTTGACCATGTCGCCGTATTTACGGATAGGTGAAGTCCAGGTGGCGTAGGCATCCAGACCCAGGCCGTAGTGAGCACCCGGCTCGGCGGACATCAGCGCATAGCTCTGGAAGCGGCGGATCTTGCCATCCAGCCAGCGGGTGTCGAGGTTGTCGATCCAGCGGCGCAGGGCACAGAAACCGGAGAGGCTGGCGATCTCCTCGCGCTCGAACGGGGCTTCGGCGGTTTGCAGCAGTTCGATGGCGCCATCGAGAGACTCTTCATCGAAACCGGTGTGGACGTTGAAGATGCCGTAACCGACGCTCTTGCCCAGCACGCGACCGGCGCAGATGTTGGCGGCGATCATCGACTCTTCGATCATCCGGTTGGCGATGCGGCGTGGTTCAACGTGGATGGCCAGTACTTCACCATTCTCGCCCAGCTCGAAGTCATAGTCGGGACGATCCGGGAACACCAGGGCGTGCTCGGTGCGCCAGGCGATACGTGCCTCGGTCATGGCTTTCATCAGCGGCAGCTGAGCCAGTACGCCAGCGTCGATGGTCAGCTCTTTGCCATGCTCGGCCCAGTCGGAGACCTCGTCATAGTTGAGACGGGCATGGGAGACAATGCGGGCAGCGAAGAATTCGGTATCTTCCAGCAGCAGGCCATCTTCGGCGATCAGCAGGCGGGCGCAGAGGGTGTTGCGCTCCTCGCCCTCTTTCAGGGAGCAGAGCTCGTCGGAGAGGGTGCGCGGGATCATCGGCACATTGCGGCCCGGCATATAGACGGTGAAGGCGCGCTTGGCCGCTTCTTTGTCCAGCTCGCTGCCTTCAGCTACATAGGCGGTCGGGTCGGCGATAGCGACCAGCAGCTCCCAGCCGTTGTCGAGTTTACGGATCGACAAGGCGTCATCCATATCCTTGGTCTTGGCACCATCGATAGTGAAGAAAGGCACTGCAGTCAGGTCGGTGCGGGGCAGCTCCTGCTCTTCGATCACTTTCCACTCGGGCAGATCGGCTGGTTCAATTTGAGCCAGATTGTGGCGCGCCAGCACTACCCACCAGGGCACGTTGTGATCTTCTTCGGCGGAAATTTTCTCAATGATTTCGGCCGAAAAGTTGCCGTCACTCAGAGCATGACGCTTGAGGGTGGCAACCACCCAGTCCCCTTCCTTGAACTCTTTCTCATCCAGGCCCTTCTTGGCGCGGGCCTTTATGGCATCCTTGATCAGCGGGTGATCGGCCACTACGTTAAGGCGGTCACGGAACAGCTTGACCCGGGCTACAAAGCGGGTGACCGACTGCTCCAGCAGCGCATCTGGCTCAGCCACTTCCTTCTCTTTTTCGGTGCGGATCAGGGCGCTCACCCGGTCACCGTGCATCACCTTTTTCATGTAGGGAGGCGGGACGAAATAGCTGGTTTTCTCATCGACTTCCAGAAAGCCGAAGCCCCGGTCCGAGGCGCGGATCACACCCTCTTTCTTGGGGATGTTTTCGCGGATTTGTTGCTTGAGCTGGGCCAGCAGCGGATTGTCTTGGAACATAAGTGAGGAACCTGAAGTGGATAACCTGGGTGGAGACCTGATGAAGGATCGCCCAGCACTATACGTTTTTAGCCCTCTAAAGCCAAGGTGAATGGCCGTTTCAGCTAGGTTACAACGAGCAACGGGCGTGGCCGTTCAGTCGCAGTGATAGTTGCTGGTGCCCCCCTTTTCACAGGGCCAAGCGGTGCCAGTAGCGTCATTCATTCAAACGGTGAGCTAGGCATATCATTGCGTTGACCCTGGCACGGCAGCGGGCCACCGGCGGTTAAGGGGGATGGTTGCTATCTGCCTGCAGGAGAGGTGGCAAGGTATCGTCCGGGGCCAGCTTACGCGGGTTGATCCTGACTACCCCTATTCGTGGCACCGTGCTCGGCGGTGACGACCATCTGCACAGGGTGGCTTGCCAATTTGGGCTTGCCAATATTGCTTTTTATATGACGATCCGCCGTCGCCAGATGCTGGATGTTTATCCAGTTATTCTTTATGCTATGGGCCAATTTTCGAATAGCTGTGTTGGTGAGGAGAGAGCCGTGATTGGTCGCTTGAGAGGCATTGTCATTGAAAAGCAGCCCCCCGAGGTTTTGCTGGAAGTGGGCGGGGTTGGCTATGAGGTGCAGATGCCGATGAGCTGCTTCTATGATCTGCCGGAGATCGGCAAGGAAGCGGCCATTCACACTCACTTTGTGGTGCGTGAAGATGCCCAGTTGCTGTACGGCTTCAATCACAAACAGGAACGCGCCCTGTTTCGCGAGCTGATCAAGACCAATGGAGTGGGTCCCAAGCTGGCGCTGGCTATCCTCTCCGGTATGACCGCCAGCCAATTCGTGATCTGCGTTGAACGGGAAGAGATAAGCTCCTTGGTCAAGTTGCCGGGGGTTGGCAAGAAAACTGCCGAGCGGCTGGTGGTTGAAATGAAGGATCGGCTCAAAGGCTGGGTTAGCCACGATCTCTTCTCACCCGCTATGGTGCCCCTGCCGTCCGATACCCCTGAGTTGCGGGTGCCTGATGCCTCTGATGAAGCCGCCAGTGCGCTGGTGGCGCTTGGCTACAAGCCGCAGCAGGCGAGCCAGATCGTCAGTAAGATCGCCAAGGATGGGATGACAGTTGAAGAGATCATCCGTGAATCCCTGCGTAGCCTGGTGTGAGGTAGTTGATGATTGAAGCTGACCGCCTCATTTCGGGCAGTGCTGCCCGCGAAGATGAGATTATCGATCGGGCCATTCGCCCAAAGAAGCTGGCTGACTACACCGGTCAGGATACCGTCTGCGAACAGATGGAGATCTTTATCGAAGCCGCACGCCAGCGGGGCGAAGCGCTCGATCACCTGCTGATTTTCGGCCCGCCCGGGCTGGGCAAGACCACCCTGGCCAATATCGTTGCCAACGAGATGGGGGTTAATATCAAGACCACCTCGGGTCCGGTGCTGGAAAAAGCAGGGGATCTGGCGGCGCTGCTCACCAACCTTGAACCTAACGATGTGTTGTTTATCGACGAGATCCATCGGTTGAGCCCGGTGGTGGAGGAGGTACTCTATCCCGCGATGGAGGATTACCAACTCGACATCATGATTGGGGAAGGCCCTGCTGCCCGCTCCATCAAGCTGGATCTGCCCCCCTTCACTCTGATCGGTGCCACCACCCGGGCCGGCTCTCTCACCAGCCCGCTGCGGGATCGTTTTGGCATCGTCCAGCGGCTGGAGTTCTATAACGTCAAGGATCTGACCGATATCGTCTCCCGCAGCGCCAGCTGTCTGGGGCTAGGGATGACCGAAGATGGCGCCATCGAGATCGCCCGCCGTGCCCGAGGCACGCCGCGGATCGCCAACCGCTTGTTACGGCGGGTGCGTGATTTTGCCCAAGTCAAATCCGATGGTCGGATCGATGGCCCCATTGCCGCCCGCGCCATGGATATGTTGGATGTCGATAATGAAGGATTTGATTTTATGGACCGCAAATTATTGTTGGCGGTGATAGACAAGTTTATGGGGGGGCCGGTAGGGCTGGATAACTTGGCTGCCGCGATCGGCGAGGTGAAAGATACTATCGAAGATGTACTGGAACCTTATCTGATCCAGCAGGGCTATCTGCAACGTACACCAAGAGGACGGATAGCAACCAGCAGAGCCTATGCTCACTTTGGCCTGCAGCGGCCAGATGATAAGTGAATACAATCCTTTGACCCTGAAACCGCCGTCGCTAATACGGCGGTTTTTTTGTGTGGTGTCGCCCAAAAAAAAAGCCCACGGCAGCTGCAGTGGGCAAAGACAATTCAGGATGGATGTTCACAAACAGTGAGTGCGCCCGGATTCAGCGCGGAAAAAAACAAGCGAGCCGTCGTAAGCTCTCAGAGTCGGTTCATTTGATAAAGCTGAACAAAGGAAAGCTTGTAGTAACGAATGGTCTTGGCAACAAACTTTTTCATCTTCAGTTCCATTAGATAAGTTCAAATTGATCGTCGAATGGCAACCGTGAACCTTGATAAACCGCCCTACATCCAAGGTGTGCCCTCACTGCGAGGCGCATTGTAGGAGTTAGAATGAGCTTGGACAAACAAGAAAAATTAGATCATTAAGATTAGTTTTTTTAATGCGTGGTGGCTGGTTTGCAAGGAATAAGCGGGTTTATTAGTTCAGTTTAAATAAAGTGAATAAAACTGATGCGAGCTTGTTAATTTTAAATAAATTGATTTAGATCAATTTATTGACTCTTGGTAATTTTG
>JBOFSK010000020.1:0-13564 GCA_051651505.1 Aeromonas sp. | reverse complement strand
GCAGGTTATAAGCCACCAGTCTGTAAGGAGATCGATGGCAAGAGAGTATGTGATGCTCTAGAGCCTACAGGTGATTACTATGGCTCTGATACCTCGGTCGGTGGTAATGCACTGGCCGTCGCATCACTGGAGTTGGTGTTCCCGACCCCGTTTGTCTCCGAGACCTATCGGCCGCAGATCCGCTCGACCTTGTTTGTCGATGCCGGTTCGGTGTGGAGCACCGACTTTGCCAATAGCGACTACCCTTGTGCCCCTGGTTCTGATTGTAACTATGTGAGCCAAGACTACTCGGATCCGGCCAATGTGCGGATCTCGGCCGGTGTCTCACTGCAGTGGCTGTCGCCAATGGGCCCGTTGGTATTCGCCCTGGCCAAGCCACTCAAGCAATATGAAGGGGATCGTACCGAGGTGTTCTCGTTTAATATCGGTCGTACCTTCTAAAATAGGTTTTTCCCCGCTCGGGTGCCGAGCGGGGGATCGCGATGATGGAGCGCGCCATCGGCGTGCCTTCGCAGTCAACAAGACGGCCCTCACGCCGCTTGCATAATCGGTTTAATCAGGTCGCCCTCATCCTGAGGGAACAAGGAGTAAGTGTGAATAAAGCGTTAAAAGTAGCAGGTTTGAGCTTTGCACTGATGGCCGCCGGCATGGGTTCTGCCTTCGCTGATACCAAGATCGCTGTGGTTGATATGGGCGAAGTGTTTCAAAAGCTGCCCCAGCGTGAAGCGGTGGCGGCCAAGCTGAAAACAGAATTCGAGCCGCGCATGCGTGAGCTGCAAAAGTTGGAACAAGATGGTCAGACCCTGGTCGAAAAGTTTCGTAAAGATGAAGCCTTTATGAGCGCCGATCAGAAGAAGCAGAATCAAGAGAAGCTGGCCAAGCTGCAGATGGAGTTCAACCAGAAGCGTCAGGCATTTGAGCAGGACAACGGTCGCCGTCAGTCCGAAGAGCGCAACAAGATCCTGACCAAGGTGCAGGCTGCTATCGATGCCATCGCCAAGAGCAATGGTTACGATCTGGTGCTGGAGCGCAATGCAGCTCCGTTTGCTGCCAGCAAGCTGGACATCTCAGGTCAGGTTATTTCTCAGGTAAGCAAGAGCAACTAATTGATGGCATTCACTCTCGCACAGTTGGCCCAACATTTGGGGGCCGAGATCCATGGCGACGGAACCCTGGAAATCCGCAAGGTAGCGACACTGGAAAAGGCCGGGGAGGGTGATATTGCCTTCCTGTCCAATAAAAAGTACCGACCCTATCTGGAGCAGAGCAAGGCAACCGCCGTGCTGATCACAGAAGCGGACTTGCCTTTTTGTGGCACCAGTGCGCTGGTGCTCAAAGACCCCTATGTGGGCTTTGCCCGGGTTGCCCAACTGTTGGACACCACCCCGCAACCGGCGACGGATATTCATCCGAGCGCGGTGATTGCGGCGGATGTGCAGCTGGGCGAGAGAGTGGCCATCGGGGCCAATGCGGTGATCGAGTCCGGTGTCGTGCTGGGGGATGATGTGCGTATTGGTCCGGGTTGTTTTGTTGGTAAGGATACCCGGCTGGGAGCCCGCTCCCGGCTGTGGGCCAATGTGACCCTCTATCACAATGTCACCATGGGTAGCGACTGTCTGGTGCAAGCCGGCACAGTGATCGGCGCCGATGGTTTCGGCTATGCAAATGAACGTGGCGAGTGGATCAAAATCCCCCAAATCGGTGGTGTGACCATCGGCAATCGGGTCGAGATTGGTGCTTGTACCACCATTGACCGCGGTGCGCTGGAAGATACCCGCATCGCCGACAACGTGATCATCGATAACCATTGCCAGATCGCTCACAACGTCGAAATCGGTTACGGTACCGCCATTGCGGGCGCGACCACGATGGCAGGTAGTCTCAAAGTTGGCAAATACTGTATCATTGGCGGCGCTGCTGTCTTTAACGGGCATATGGAGATCTGCGACCAGGTAACCGTGACCGGTATGTCCATGGTGATGCGATCCATTACCGAGCCTGGTGTCTACTCCTCCGGTATTCCTCTGCAACCCAATAAAGAGTGGCGTAAAACGGCCGCTCGGGTAATGCGCATCGACGAGATGCACAAGCGGCTAAGCAAGCTTGAAAAGCAGCGGGATCAAGAATAATCACGATTGGCATAGGGTGCTGTTTTGACTACTGAAAAGAAGAGCCTGGGGATCCAGGAAATTATGGAATTGCTGCCCCACCGTTATCCATTTTTGATGGTGGACAGGGTCGACGATTATGAGATCAGTGATGAGCGCAAAACCTTGCGTGCCATCAAGAACGTCTCGTTCAACGAGCCGATTTTCCAAGGGCACTTCCCGGCCAAGCCGGTATTTCCTGGGGTATTGATCCTCGAAGCCATGGCGCAAGCCACCGGTATTCTGGCCTTTACCATGGTGGGCAAGCCGTCTCCCAATGAACTCTATTATTTCGCCTCCATCGATAACGCTCGCTTCAAGCGTCCGGTCGGCCCCGGTGATCAGCTGGTGCTCGATGTGGAATTTTTGAAAGAGCGGCGTGGTATTGCCAAGTTCACCGGTGTTGCCACCGTCAATGGTGAAGTGGTCTGCACCGCCGAATTGATGTGCGCCAAACGCGAGGTTTAACACAGTGATCGATCAGACAGCCATCATTCACGATACAGCCATCGTCCATGAGTCTGCGGTGATCGGTAAAGGGGTTGAAATCGGCCCCTTTTCTATCATCGGTGCCGAGGTGGAGATAGGTGACAACACCTGGGTCGCTTCCCATGTGGTGATCAAGGGCCCGGCCAAGATTGGTTGTGGCAACAAGATTTTTCAGCACACCTCC
Organism: Aeromonas sp.; assembly: GCA_051651505.1. Lineage (GTDB taxonomy): Bacteria > Pseudomonadota > Gammaproteobacteria > Enterobacterales > Aeromonadaceae > Aeromonas. Next base: position 10,744 of record JBOFSK010000020.1, on the reverse strand, counting down.
ATCGGTGAGGATTGCCAGGACAAGAAGTACGCCGGCGAGCGCACCTTCCTCGAGATCGGCGATAACAACGTCATTCGCGAGAACTGTACCTTCCACCGTGGCACTATTCAGGATCAATGTCTGACCAAGGTCGGCAGCGGTAACCTGTTTATGGTCAACGTGCATGTGGCTCACGACTGCATCATTGGTGACAACTGTATTTTTGCCAACAACGCCACTCTGGCTGGCCACGTGGTGATCGGTGACTTCGTGATCTTTGGCGGTCTGTCGGCGATTCACCAGTTTGGTCGCGTCGGTTCCCATGCCTTTGTCGGCGGCTGCGCCGCCCTGAACAAAGACGTGCCACCCTACGTCATGGCGGCGGGTAACTATGCCAAGCCGTTTGGGGTCAACTCCGAGGGCTTGCGCCGCCGTGGTTACTCCCCTGAAGCGATTTCCGCCGTCAAGCGCGCTTACAAAGAGATCTTCCGCTCCGGCAAGACCATCGCCGAAGTGCTACCTGTGCTGATCGAGATGGCGCAAGCTGAGCCAGCAGTCCAGCCGTATGTGGACTTCCTGCAGCACAACGAGCGCGGGATCATCCGTGCCTGATCCTGTTCGTATTGGTATCGTCGCCGGAGAAGTCTCTGGCGACATTCTGGCCGCAGGCTTGGTGCGCGAGCTGCAAGAGCGCTACCCTGACGCGCAGTTCGAAGGCATTGCCGGGCCGCGGATGCAGGCCCTCGGGGTCAAGGCACTGTTTGAGATGGAAGAGCTTTCCGTCATGGGGATCACCGAGGTGCTGGGTCGTTTGCCACGCATTCTCAAGGTGCGTCGTGAACTGCTCGCGCATTTTATGGCCAATCCGCCCGATATCTTTATCGGGGTCGATGCACCGGATTTTAATATTGGGGTGGAGCTGAAACTGCGCCGCGCCGGTATCAAGACGGTTCACTATGTCAGCCCCTCGGTCTGGGCCTGGCGCCAGAACCGCATTCACAAGATCAAGGCCGCCACCGACATGGTGCTCGCCTTCTTGCCGTTCGAGAAAGCCTTTTATGACCGTTTCGATGCGCCCTGCCGCTTTGTCGGCCATACCATGGCCGATGATATTGCGCTGGTGCCGGACCAGGCTGCGGTACGCCGCCAGCTGGGGATCGATGCCAATCGCCGCTGGTTGGCGGTGTTGCCGGGGAGTCGCAGTGCCGAGGTGGGTTTTATGTCTCCTCTGTTTCTCGAAGCCTGCAAGCATCTGACGGTGCGCTATCCGGATCTTGGTTTTATTGTGCCGCTGGTCAATGAGGCCCGGCGTGAGCAGTTTATGGCCATCAAGGCCGAGCAGGCCGCAGATCTCGACATGGTGTTACTGGCTGGGCAAGGCCGCGAGGCGATGATTGCCGCCGATGTGGTGATGCTGGCCTCCGGTACTGCGTCACTGGAAGCCATGTTGGTGAAAAAACCCATGGTAGTAGGCTATAAGCTGAAGGCTTTTAGCTACTGGCTGGCCCAGCGGCTGGTGAAGACCGAGTTTGTCTCTTTGCCTAACTTGTTGGCCGGGCGGATGCTGGTACCCGAGTTGCTGCAGCACGAGTGCACCCCCGATAATCTGGTGGCAGAGGTGAGCAAGTTGCTGGAGCATGATAATACTCAACTTATCAACACCTTTACCGAGCTGCATCAGTTGATCCGCTGCAATGCCGATCAACAGGCGGCCGATGCGGTGGCTCAGCTGCTCGGCAGATAACAACACGACCCCGGATCTGTGACTGCGCCACCTCCCTTTGCTGGCGTGCTCGTTGACCCTCTGTCAGGCCCTGCGGGGCCTGTTTTGATTCAAGGCTACAAGATGATGATCGAGATTCCTGACCATAAGCTGGTTGCCGGTGTGGATGAAGTGGGCCGCGGCCCGCTGGTGGGTGATGTAGTGACTGCGGCGGTCATCCTCGACCCTGCCAATCCGATCGAAGGGTTGGCTGACTCTAAGAAGCTCTCGGAGAAGAAACGCCTCGCTTTGTTTGACGAGATCAAGGAGAAGGCGCTGGCCTGGGCCATCGGTCGTGCCAGCCCGCAGGAGATCGACGAGCTCAACATCCTGCAGGCCACCATGGTGGCGATGCAACGGGCGGTGGCCGGTCTGGCGGTCACCCCCGAGTTGGTGTTTATCGATGGCAACCGCTGTCCCAGCTTGCCGATGGAAGCGCGCGCCGTGGTCAAGGGCGATAGCCTGGTGGCAGCCATCAGTGCCGCCTCGATTTTGGCCAAGGTGACCCGCGACGGCGAGATGACCGAGCTCGATAGCCGTCATCCCGAGTACGGCTTTGCTCGTCACAAGGGCTATCCGACCGCCGAGCATCTGGCCATGCTGGCCGAGCACGGCCCCTTGCCGCAATACCGTAAAAGTTTCAAACCGGTGCGCCGGGCCTTGGGGATCGCGTAGACCATGTCAGTTAGTTTCTGCAACGAGAGGGTATGACGATGGCTGAACCCCGTTTTATCCACCTGCGGGTCCACTCCGACTTTTCCATGGTCGATGGGCTGCAAAAAATTGGCCCCATTGTCGGGGCGGCGGCGGCCAATAACATGCCGGCGCTGGCGTTGACCGACCAGATGAATATGTGTGGTCTGGTGCGCTTTTATGGCGCCGCCCACGGCAAGGGGATCAAACCCATCGTCGGTGCCGAGTTTCTGGTGCAGAGCGACGAGCTGGGAGATGAGCTGTTTCGCCTCACCTTGCTCGCCATGGACAACGACGGTTACCAGAACATCACCTTGCTGATCTCGAGCGGCTACCAGCGTGGTCACGTGCAGGGACGGCCGGTGATCGACAAGAGCTGGCTTCGCGATCACGCCAAAGGGGTGATTGTGCTCTCCGGTGGCCGCGAGGGGGATGTGGGCAAGTTCCTGCTCAAGGGCAACCGACAGATGGCCGAGTCGTCGCTGGCGTTCTATCAAGCCCATTTCCCCGATGCTTACTATCTTGAACTGTTGCGTACCGGTCGTCCCGATGAAGAGGCCTACCTGCACATGGCGGTGGCCATGGCTATCGAGTGTGCGCTGCCGGTAGTCGCCACTAACGAGGTGGTGTTTTTGTCGGCGGACGATTTCGATGCCCACGAGATCCGGGTCGCCATCCACGATGGCTACACCCTGATGGACAAGCGCCGCCCCCGTCGTTACAGCCCCCAGCAGTACCTGCGCAGCCAGGAGGAGATGTGCGAGCTGTTCGCCGACATCCCCGAGGCGCTGGAGAACACGGTCGAGATTGCCAAGCGGTGTAACGTGACGGTGCGGTTGGGCGAATATTTTCTGCCTAACTTCCCGACCGGTGACATGACCACGGAAGATTTTCTGGTGGCCAAATCCCAAGAAGGTCTGGAGGAGCGTCTTGAGTTCCTGTTCCCTGATCCTGCCGTGCGGGCCGCCAAGCGCGTTGAGTATGATGATCGCCTTGATATCGAGCTCAAAGTGATCAACCAGATGGGCTTTCCGGGTTACTTCCTCATCGTGATGGAGTTTATCCAGTGGTCCAAGGACAACGGCATTCCGGTGGGGCCGGGCCGGGGCTCGGGGGCGGGTTCCCTGGTGGCGTATGCCCTCAAGATCACCGATCTTGACCCGCTGGAATTTGACCTGCTGTTTGAACGCTTCTTGAACCCTGAGCGGGTATCCATGCCCGACTTCGACGTCGACTTCTGTATGGATCGGCGCGATGAAGTGATCGAACACGTGTCACAGATGTATGGCCGCGAGGCCGTATCACAAATCATCACCTTCGGTAGCATGGCGGCCAAGGCGGTGGTGCGGGACGTGGGCCGGGTGCTGGGCCACCCCTATGGTTTTGTCGATCGCATCTCTAAGCTCATTCCGCCGGATCCCGGCATGACCCTGGCCAAGGCGTTTGAGGCCGAGCCCAAGCTGCCCGAGCTCTACGAGCAGGATGAAGAGGTCAAAGACCTTATCGACATGGCGCGCCAACTCGAAGGGGTAGTGCGTAACGCCGGTAAGCACGCGGGGGGAGTGGTGATCGCGCCCACCAAGATCACCGATTTTGCCCCGCTCTATTGCGATGATTCGGGCCATCACCCGGTTACCCAGTTCGACAAGAACGATGTGGAGTACGCGGGACTGGTCAAGTTCGACTTCTTGGGACTGCGTACCTTGACCATCATTGACTGGGCGTTGGGAATGATCAACCCGCGCTTGGCCAAAGAGGGCAAACCGCCAGTTGATATCGCTGCCATTCCTATCGATGACAAGAAGTCGTTCGCCCTGTTGCAGCGCTTTGAGACCACGGCGGTATTCCAGCTTGAATCCCGTGGTATGAAGGATCTGATCAAACGGCTGCAGCCAGACTGTTTTGAAGACATGATCGCCTTGGTGGCGCTGTTCCGACCGGGCCCGCTCCAGTCAGGCATGGTAGATAACTTTATTGATCGCAAACGCGGCCTGGAAGCTATCTCTTATCCCGATGAAAAATGGCAGCATGAGAGCCTCAAGCCGATACTCGAGCCCACCTACGGCATCATCGTCTATCAAGAGCAGGTAATGCAGATTGCTCAGACGCTGGCGGGGTATACCCTGGGTGGCGCTGACATGTTGCGCCGGGCCATGGGTAAGAAAAACCCGGCCGAGATGGCCAAGCAGCGAGCCGGTTTTGAAGAGGGGGCGATTAAACACGGCGTCGATGGTGAACTGGCGGTCAAGATCTTCGATCTGGTGGAAAAGTTTGCCGGTTACGGCTTTAACAAATCTCACTCCGCCGCCTATGCCCTGGTCTCCTACCAGACCTTGTGGCTCAAGACCCACTTCCCGGCCGAGTTTATGGCGGCGGTGATGACCGCCGACATGGATAACACCGATAAGATAGTGACCCTGGTGGACGAGTGTCAGCGGATGGGGCTCACTGTGATACCGCCGGATGTGAACACCGGTCGTTACCGCTTCTCGGTCAACGAAGAGGGGCATATTGTCTACGGTATCGGTGCGGTCAAAGGGGTGGGGGAAGGTCCGATAGATGCCATTCTTGGCGCTCGGGATCAGGATGGGCCATTTCGCGATCTGTTCGATTTCTGCAATCGGGTCGACATCAAAAAGATCAACAAGCGGGTGATGGAAAAGCTGGTCTATTCCGGCGCCATGGATCGGCTCGGCCCCCACCGGGCCGCCTTGATGGCGACCCTGGAAGAGGCGATGCGCGCCGCCGAGCAACACGCGAAGGCGCAAGCGGTGGGTCAGGTCGATATGTTCGGCGTGCTGACCGAAGAGATTGACGACGTCAAGAAGGCGTTTGCCAATGTGCCGCACTGGCCTGATAAGGTATGGCTGGAAGGGGAGCGCGAGACCCTCGGGCTCTACCTCACCGGTCACCCGATCAACCAGTACAGCAGCGAATTGCGCCGTTATACCTCCGGTCGCCTGTGTGATCTGCACCCCACTTCCCGTGATACCGTGACCACGGCGGCGGGGCTGGTGATTGCAGCCCGTAGCATGGTGACTAAGCGTGGTAACAAAATGGGGATCTTTACCCTGGACGACCGTTCTGGCCGGCTAGATGTGACCCTGTTTAGTGAAGCGCTGGAAAAATATGAAGAATTGATGCAAAAAGACCGTATTCTGGTGGTTTCTGGACAGGTCAGCTTTGATGACTTCTCCGGCGGCCTTAAAATGTCGGCCCGTGAATTACTGGATATTAATGATGCGCGGGAGCGTTTTGCCAGAGCAATTCGCATCACCCTTGATGAACAACGAATGGATGATCGTTTTTTTCCGCGTTTGTGCGAGATTTTGGAGCCCGCCCGTGCCGGGGTGTGTCCGGTTCAGGTAAACTATCGTCGCCCCGGTGCCCGGGTGCGATTGACACTCGGTACAGAGTGGCGGGTGACGCCCACCGATCAACTGATAGATGACTTGCGTGTCCTGTTGGGACGAGAGCGGGTGGAATTGGTTTTTGATTAGAGGATCTATAGGCCTTATGAGTCTTTTTCTGGATTTTGAACAGCCGATTGCCGAGCTGCAGGCGCAGATTGATGAACTCCGTCATGTGAGTGAGCACAACAGTGCCGTCGATCTCAAAGACGATATTCGTCGGCTGGAGAAGAAAAACGAAGAGCTGACCAAGAAGATCTTCGGCGATCTCGGCGCTTGGCAGGTATCCCAGATGGCGCGTCATCCTCAGCGCCCTTACACCCTCGATTATATCGAGCACATCTTCACTGACTTCGACGAGCTAGCCGGTGATCGGGCCTATGCCGATGACAAGGCGATCGTCGGCGGCATCGCCCGCCTCGACGGTGAGCCGGTGATGGTGATTGGTCAGCAGAAAGGGCGCGAGACCAAAGAGAAGATCAAGCGTAACTTCGGCATGCCGCGCCCGGAAGGGTACCGCAAAGCCCTGCGCCTGATGGAGATGGCCGAGCGTTTCAAGATGCCGATCATCACCTTTATCGACACCCCAGGTGCTTACCCCGGCGTGGGTGCCGAGGAGCGTGGCCAGTCAGAAGCCATTGCCCGCAATCTGAAAGTGATGGCAGGCCTGACGGTGCCGGTGGTTTGCACCGTGATCGGTGAGGGTGGTTCTGGTGGCGCGCTGGCCATTGGCGTTGGCGATCGGGTCAATATGCTGCAGTACTCCACCTACTCCGTTATTTCGCCGGAAGGATGTGCCTCGATTCTGTGGAAGAGCGCTGACAAAGCCTCGGTGGCGGCCGAAGCCATGGGCATTACCGCCCAGCGGCTGAAAGAGCTCAAGTTGATCGATCATGTGATCGATGAGCCTCTCGGTGGTGCCCACCGGGATGTAGCCAAGATGGCCCAAAACCTCAAGGCACGCATCAAGCAGGATCTGGATGCCCTGCGTCCGCTTGATACCGAGCAACTGCTGGAGCAGCGCTACCAGCGTCTGCTGGGCTACGGTTACTGCTAATACTGGCGGTGTTCCATATGTTAACTAACCCCGTTACTCGCGGGGTTTTTTTATGGCCGATAGCATGGCCCCTAGGCTGCCGCCTTGGGCAGGGCTCAAGGGGAGGCGGCGCTTTGTTATGAGGCTGCACCAAGTGGGCTGGTGTGAGGCATGCCGTGACACCCCTGCTGAGGCAAAATAAAAACGCCCCTGATCAGCGGGGCGCTTACTTGGTATTCGTCATAGGGGCAAGGCGTTACAGTTGACACTCCTCTGCCAAACCCTCATAGGCGATATCGATAGATTGCAACTCCTTGTGCAGGCGTTGTTTGTCTTTCAACGCCTCGATCTCACGCCACTTGCGTTTTTTTCCCGTTGTCCCGCGGCTACGTGAACCGAGTTCAAGGACTTCGTCATTATCGAAGTTGAACATGTCCATGGCTCCCTCCTTGGTTATATCGTTGTCATCACCCGTATAACATACTGAGGTTGAAAGTAAAACGTTTTCGTGACGGTGATATGACAGGCCATTAAAAGTCCATAAAAAAAACCGGGCACCTCTCACGGTGCCCGGTTTTTTATAGAAAAATAAATTGATTACAGGTGGTTGGCCAGCATGGTTTCCAGCTTGCCCTGATCGATGGCAAACATCCGGATACCTTCCCCCAGTTTCTCATGGGCCATGGCATCCTGGTTCAGTTCCCAGCGGAACTGCGCTTCGGTCATCGGAGCCGGTTTGGCGCGGCGCTCGCCGGTGTAGTCGAGCTTGCGAACCACGGCGCCTTCGGTTTTGCTCAGCTCTTCCAGCAGGGCTGGGCCAATGGTCAGGCGGTCGCAACCGGCCAACTCCAGGATCTCGCCGGTGTTGCGAAAGCTTGCCCCCATCACCACGGTCGGGTAGTCGTGCTGCTTGTAGTAGTCATAGATGGCGGTGACGGAGACCACGCCCGGATCTTCACTCGGGGTGTAGTCACGGTTGTGCTTGGCCTTGTACCAGTCGAGGATGCGACCCACGAACGGGGAGATCAGAAAAGCGCCAGCTTCGGCACACGCGCGAGCTTGAGCGAAGGAGAACAGCAAGGTCAGGTTGCACTGGATCCCCTCTTTCTCCAGTACCTCGGCGGCACGGATTCCTTCCCAGGTCGAGGCCAGCTTGATCAGAATGCGGTCGTTGCTGATACCCGCTTCGTTATAGAGGCGGATCAGTTTGCGGGCTTTGGCGATGCTGGCTTGGGTATCGAAAGAGAGGCGGGCATCCACTTCAGTCGAGATGCGGCCCGGTACGATTTTCAGCACTTCCAGACCGATATTGACTGCCAACTTGTCGCCCGCGTCGATGATTTGTTGCGCGTTGTCCTGGCTTTGCGATTTGGCCCAGTGGATTGCATCTTCGATCAAGGGGGCATATTCGGGGATGTCGGCTGCTTTCAAAATCAAAGAGGGGTTAGTCGTGGCATCGATGGGCTGATAGCGTTTAATGGCTTCGATATCACCGGTGTCGGCAACAACAGTGGTCAGGGCTTTCAGCTGGGTTAATTTATCGGCCATAGCGAATATCATCTCTTAATGAGGGAATTATCCCTGGGTGGCGGCGTGAGACTCTAGTTCTGAAATAAAATTACCAGAGCGGATAGCCTCAGGCTCAGAAAAACGCGATGGGAGCCCCCATCGTGATTACCTGCTTAATTAATACTTATGTGAACCATCCTGCAATAGGGGGACGTTGCTGGTTAAATATCCAAGCGGTTGATTTATTCCGTTTCATTGACTTTAAGTGTATGATTTAAAATGCATATCCACTCTTTTTGGTGGATATTTCCAGTTGGTGTACCCGTCATTTTTTTTAGCCAATATCGATATTTGTGTGGTCGATCACACAAAAGAGTGGCAGCCCTACTTGTAATTTCATTACTGCGAAAACGTTTAGCGAAATATAACCGCTGACAGGGCAGAAAATATAAGCGTTTGCGTATGGAAAACCCCTCTCGGAATAATACAGTTATAAGCCTCTTATGAAGCTCAATGGAGGTGTTGTTGAACTGTTACTGATATTTCTCACTATTGCTGATTTAACGGGGACCGGGGTGAGGGGAGGGCGTTCGTTTTTTGTCTCTTGAGTGATCGTGATCACTATTCTGCAGCGCTTGCCTATGCTAGATTCCGCCCCTTTAGCGAAACACTCATTTATACCTTCGATAAAACACGGGCAGCACTGACTGACCATGGATGTGAATAACAACGAGATAATTATGGACACTTTGATTGCGATGCTAAACGACCTGATGTGGGGAGCTGTGCTCATCTACCTGCTGATTGGGGTCGGTATCTTCTTTACCTTTCGGCTGGGTTTTATTCAGATCCGTCATTTTGGCCACATGTTCTCGGTGCTGAGAAACAGTCGTAAATCGGATAATGCTGGCATCTCCTCTTTTCAGGCTCTGTGCACCAGCCTCGCTGCCCGGGTCGGCACCGGCAACCTGGCCGGTGTGGCCGTTGCCATTTATCTGGGTGGCCCCGGCGCCATTTTCTGGATGTGGTTGATCGCCTTGATTGGTATGGCCACCGCATTTGTCGAGAGCACCCTGGCTCAGCTTTATAAGGTCAAGGATGAAGATGGCAATTACCGCGGCGGCCCGGCTTATTACATGGAAAAAGGCCTTGGCATGCGCTGGATGGGGGTGCTGTTTTCGCTCTGCCTGATCCTGGCATTTGGTCTGGTCTTCAATGCGGTGCAGGCCAACTCTATCAGTTTGGCGATGAAGGTGGCATTTGGCATCCCTGATTGGGCCAGCGGTATGGTGCTGGTGGCGCTGTCTGGCATGATCATTTTTGGTGGTATTCGTGGCATCGCGCGTTTTGCCGAGCTGGTGGTGCCCTTTATGGCGCTGGCATATATCTTGTTGGCGTTGGTGATTGTTGCCATGAACATCACTGAGCTGCCCCATGTCTTCATGCTGATCATCAAGTCCGCTTTCGGGATTGAACAGGCGGGTTCAGGCGCCATGGGCTATGCCATCTCCCAGGCGATGATCAACGGCATCAAGCGTGGTCTTTTTTCTAATGAAGCCGGCATGGGTTCTGCGCCTAACGCTGCCGCGACTGCGACCCCTTATCCGCCACACCCAGCCTCACAAGGCTATGTGCAGATGTTGGGGGTCTTTATGGACACCATTGTCATCTGTAGCTGTACCGCTGCCATCATCCTGATGTCCGGTCAGTTTGAGCCAGGTTCTGGGGTGACCGGGGTAGAGCTGACCCAGCGGGCACTCTCTTCCCAGGTTGGCAGTGGGGGTGGCATCTTTATCGCCGCCGCTATCTTCTTCTTTGCCTTTACCTCGATCGTTGCCAACTACTCTTACGCCGAAACGAATCTGATATTTCTTGAGCATAAACACAAAGGCGGCTTGATCCTGTTTCGTTTGATGGTGCTGGCGATGGTGATGTTCGGCGCTGTCGGGGAGTTGCCGATTGTGTGGGCCATGGCAGATGTCTCCATGGGCTTGATGGCCATCGTCAACCTAGTGGCGATCCTGTTGCTCTCCGGCGTAGCTATCAAGCTGGCTAAGGATTACAACGATCAGCTCAGACTGGGCAAGGTGCCGACCTTTGATGCTAACAAGTACCCCGAGATCCGCGCTCAGCTGGAAGCGGGCATTTGGGATAATCCACCGAGCAAATAAACCGTCATCAGTCACAAGTTAAAATACAAAAAGCCCATCTGTTGCCAGATGGGCTTTTTCGTCAGGTGCAATCGTCGCTGTAATACAGCTGTTGCTGTTAGACGTTAAAGAGGAAGTTCATGATGTCGCCATTTTTGACGATGTACTCTTTTCCTTCGGCGCGCATCTTGCCCGCTTCTTTGGC
>JBOFSK010000019.1:0-1247 GCA_051651505.1 Aeromonas sp. | reverse complement strand
GACGAACACAAATTCAACAAGTAGTATTATACCAAACTGATTCACAACATCCCATAAACCTTGAGTTTCCATTAACATTCCCTCTTATCTCTTATTCATACAGACAAAACAGTTCATAAAACCCCACAATCATGAGATTAAACCATAATGGAAATGCATAAGCAAAACATAAATAAACAAATACAATAATACTAAATAATAATAATTATAAGAAGAAGAAATATAAAATATAGAAGCATAATACAAAAAATAAGTGAATAAATGATAAAATAATTAAAATGATAAAAATAATCAAATGATGTATCCCATGTATGTTAATAATTGTACAAGATATGCCTTATGTAACGTTGTGGAGACGAGATGAGGCAAACAGAGATGAAGATCTAAGTGCAGGAGTTTAATAGAAATCCAGGAAGCAACAAACAATCCAACATGGGTACAACGAGGAACTCACAAGGGCAGAGCACAACCATCACAGACATTAAACAACTGACAAAGCACAAAGGGAACACGGGGACTATTTATACAGAAAGCTGAAGCAATGAACTAATCAGTAACCAGGGCAACTAACAAGGAAATGGGTGTGGTTGAATGAGTGTCCATGGTAACAAACAAGGGTGCAGTGCAACAACAAAGACACAAAACTACAAACTAAAAAAGTCCTTGAACACAGACACAGGGAACAGACAGGGATCGTGACATAGCCCCCTCTCAAAGGAGCGGCTTCCAGACGCTCCAAACAGAAGCTCAAGTCCAGGAGGGAGGTGGAGCGCAGGCGGAACAGGGGGAGGGATGGAGGGCCAGGACCATGTAAGGGAGGAGGATCTAGAAGCTGAGACAGGACCGGCGGAGCCGGCAGAGCAGGGAGCCAGGGCGGAGCTGGCAGGACAGGAGGAGCTGAGGACCACCACAACAGGGCAGACGGATCCAAAGATCCCCACAGCGGAGCAGATGGAACAGGAGTCCACCAGGGCGGAATAAAAGGAGCAGAAGACTTCCACGGCGGGAGAGGAGGTCTTGTCCCAGAAAGAGCGGCCGTGAGTGGGCTTGGCTCTGGAAGATCGGCCGTGACTGGACTTGACTCAGGATGATCGGCCGTGACTGGACTTGGCTCTGGAAGATCGGCCGTGACTGGGCTTGGCTCAGGATGATCGGCCGTGACTGGGCTTGGCTCAGGATGATCGGCCGTGACTGGGCTTGGCTCAGGATGATCGGCCGTGACTGGGCTTGGCTCAGGATGATCGGCC
>JBOFSK010000018.1:0-1202 GCA_051651505.1 Aeromonas sp. | reverse complement strand
AGATCCGTCTGAAAGAAGTTCGTCTGACTGGTTTGGATGGTGAAGCCATTGGCGTCACCACCATTCAGGAAGCACTGAACTTGGCCGCAGAGGCCGGAGTTGATCTGGTCGAGATCAGTCCAAATGCTGAGCCGCCCGTTTGCCGGATCATGGATTACGGTAAATTCCTCTACGAAAAGAGCAAAACAACCAAAGAACAGAAGAAAAAGCAGAAAGTCGTCCAGGTTAAGGAAATCAAATTCCGTCCTGGTACTGACGAGGGCGACTATCAGGTAAAACTACGCAACCTGGTTCGCTTTCTAGAAGACGGGGACAAGGCTAAGGTCACCCTGCGCTTCCGTGGTCGTGAAATGGCACACCAGGATCTTGGTATCAAGGTTCTGGAGCGCGTCAAGAACGATCTGGAAGAGTTGGCCGTAGTCGAGTCGTTCCCGAAAGTCGAAGGCCGTCAAGCTGTGATGGTCCTCGCACCTAAGAAGAAATCTTAAGGCCCACAAGAAATTGACTCACGGGTTTACCCGTGGGTCGGTTCGCCTTCCGATTTTGTTGTCACTCACAATGCGGAGTATGAAATGCCGAAGATGAAAACCAACCGGGGTGCTGCAAAGCGCTTCAAAAAGACTGGCTCGGGTCGCTTCAAGTGCAAGCACAACCACCTGCGTCACATCCTGACCAAGAAGAGCAGTAAGCGTAAGCGCAAGCTGGGGCCGAAGTTCATGGTTTCTGCTGCCGACCACAAACGTGTTGTCGCTTGTCTGCCGTACGCATAAGGGGGGATGTAAAAAATGCCAAGAGTTAAACGTGGTGTGACTGCTCGAGCTCGTCACAAAAAAGTAATGAAAGCCGCCAAAGGTTACTACGGCGCTCGTTCCCGTGTTTACCGCGTAGCGGTACAAGCGGTAACTAAAGCTGGTCAGTATGCCTACCGTGACCGTCGCCAGAAAAAGCGTCAGTTCCGTCAGCTGTGGATTGCGCGTATCAACGCTGCAGCCCGTCAGAACGGTCTGTCCTACAGCCGTCTGATCAACGGTCTGAAGAAGGCTTCTATCGAGATCGATCGTAAGATCCTGTCCGATATCGCCGTTCACGACAAATTGGCTTTCACCGCCCTGGTTGAAAAAGCTAAAGCAGCTCTGGTTTAATCCGGTTCTGTTATAAAAGTTTAAAGGAGGCTCAGGCCTCCTTTTTTGTTACCGTCATTT
>JBOFSK010000017.1:0-1278 GCA_051651505.1 Aeromonas sp. | reverse complement strand
TTTGATGTGGCGATGTGTAGAGAAATGGAGGTCTTGATAAAAAATTACAAGGCCCATGACAAATCTATGAAAAGAGATAGGAAAAGAGAACTAGAGTTAGGGGTGATGACCCTGTTTAAACAATATGGAGTTAAATTGTTAAAATTAGAGAAACAAGAAAAAGAGAATAAAATTAATGAAGTAAAAGAAGAAAGACCGCCTCCATATGCTCCTTCCTGCGACCAGGCTGCAAACCAAATGCCTCTAGTACAGGGAAAAATAGATATAAAGGGGCCAATAGAGTTTGAAGGGTATGTACAAGATAATACAGAAACTGAAGGAGATGAACAGAGCTGCAAAGATGAACTGGGGAGAGTGGCAGACAACAGGGGAAAGGAGCACTCACACGCAGCCGTGAGGGAGGGGCTGACACCATATGAGGAGAGACTGACAACCTCAACACCAATGCCAAATTTGAAACTAAGAGAGAAAGAGAGGGCAGCTCATGAGGAGGAGCTGAGGTTTGACAGAGGAGGGGCCAAGGGGCGCCGGGAGGAGGAGGAAGCAGGTGAGTCACCGTCATATCATTATTTGTCAAAAATGCTCAAAGAAATGGAAGATCATTATAAACATGGGGCACCAGCTTCTGAAGACATGGGAAGCTATCAGGCAGAGGAGCCTGAAGCTAAAACTGAAGAAAGAGCAAGATCTGCTGACTCCTTCCTGGAAACTCTGGATGTGATGGAAAAAAGAGTTAACAACACAAGAGAAAGAATTCAAGAAACAATTGACTCACTGTCACAGAGACTGGAAGTCGAGGATGAGCCAGTGCTGCCACGACCAAGCCCACATGACTACGTTCAGAAGAAAAAGTACAAGCAGGTATCTGGGACACTTCTTTTGCAAGATATAAAATACCCAGATGATTTATTTCAAGCTCATCACCCACAAAGACAAAGAGAAGAAGAGGAACACAGGCCAGTAAGGGTATCAAGAAGGGGTGGACGCTCAAGTACTGAGTGCCCAATCCTCATCAAGCACGGTCATGCCCAATACATACCTTGGGCAAGTCAAGACTTGGACACCTTGGTTTCCCGCCTACCAGACATTCACGAAGGTGCGGGATAATGGATAAGAACATTCGAGGTGGAAACAACTGGGAAACTTCTGGCTCTAGGTGACATCAAAGCTCTGCTCGCTAAGTGTCTGGGAGCCTCCAAGATGAACGATATTCTCAAGCAATCTGGCCTTCTCCAAGCAGTAGACAGGCCCCAAGCAGATGGAGTCTCTTTTGACAAA
>JBOFSK010000016.1:0-2055 GCA_051651505.1 Aeromonas sp. | reverse complement strand
CCAAGCGGCTTCCGGCAGACTGTGCAGGTCGCGGCGCCACAGGTTCAGGTGCTCAAGGGTCATCTAGGCTTCCTTGTTGATACTATTTGCCAGCTATTGTGCACTGTTTTGTGGGCAAGGACACCTGGGGAGGGGGCGGTGCGTGGCATTACAAGGGGGACGTTGGCGCCACGGGATCAAAAACGCCTCCACAAGGGAGGCGTTGTCGGTGCGTTGTTGTCAAGCTGCGCGATGATAAGCGGAGCCTTCAAACAGCTGCTTGTTGGCCACCAGATCGATGGGGTCAAAATCATCGACGTTGATGGTGCGCAACCGACTCACTTCGGCGCGACGCAGCAGCTCGGCTTCACCCAGGCTCAGTACACCAGCAGCCAAGCCGATATCGGCCACCTGGTCCAGCTGGGTGAAGGGGCGCTTGATGCCATCTGCTTTGCAGACTTTATCAAACAGTGGCTCGGCCGCCAGTACATCGTCGAGCGCCTGCTCCAGCAGTCCGAAGGGGTTACCCTCTTCGCGGGTCAGATACTGCCCCTTGGCCAGCCGGCTACGGCTCTCGCTTGGGGTTTGTAGCAGGCGAGCAACTTGTTGGTCCAGCTTGTCGCCAGGGCGCTTCATATCGCGGCCCAGTGGCAGCACTATGGCGCGCAGGGCAAGGCCAATCCAGCGGTTCGGGAAGTTGCGCAGCAGCTCGTCGATTGCCTCTTGGGCCTTGAACATGGCGTCGGTCAGTGCCCAGTGCAATAGCGGCAGATCGGCCTGCTGACGCCCCTCGTCCTGATAGCGCTTGAGGGCGCTGGAGGCGAGATAGAGCTGGCTCAGCACATCGCCAAGGCGCGCGGAGACCCGCTCCTTACGCTTGAGCTGGCCACCCAGGGTGGCCATCGCCATATCTGACAAAAATGCCAGGTTGGCCGAGAGGCGGGAGAGCTGCTGGTAGTAGCCCTTGGTCTGATCCTTGTACGGTGCGGGTGCCAAGCGAGCGCCGGTTAACCCTAACCAGAAGCTGCGCACCAGGTTGCTAATGGCAAAGCCGACGTGGCTGAATACCGCCTTGTCGAAATCCTTCAGTGCCTGCTCCTTGTCGGGATGGCTGGCGGCCAGCATCTCGGGCAGTACATACGGGTGGCAGCGGATAGCGCCCTGACCGTAGATGATCATGCTGCGGGTCAGGATGTTGGCCCCTTCCACCGTGACGGCGATGGGGGCACCCTGATAACCACGGGCCAGATAGTTGTTGGGGCCCATGCAGATCGCCTTGCCGCCGTGGATATCCATGGCATCGATGATGCACTTCTGGGCCCGGTCGGTGAGGTGATATTTGACGATGGCAGAGATGACTGAGGGTTTTTGCCCCAGATCGATCCCGGTTACGGTCAGGGTGGCGGCGGCGCCCATGATATAAGCGTTACCACCGATGCGGGCCAGCGGCTCTTCGATCCCTTCCATCTTGCCGATGGGCAGCTTGAACTGGCGACGAATTCGGCTGTAGGCGCCACTTGCCAGGGCCAGCATTTTGACCCCGCCGGCACTGTTTGAGGGCAGGGTAATACCGCGCCCGACCGACAGACACTCCACCAACATGCGCCAGCCCTGACCGGCCATGGTCGGGCCACCGATAATGAAATCGAGCGGGACGAATACCTCTTTGCCTTGGGTTGGACCGTTCTGGAACGGCACGTTGAGCGGGAAGTGGCGACGGCCAATGCCGACACCCTTGATGTGTGTTGGAATGAGGGCGCAGGTGATGCCAAGCTCCTCTTCGTCACCGAGCAGATGTTCCGGGTCACGCAGTTTGAAGGCCAGCCCCAAAACGGTAGCAATCGGGGCAAGTGTTATATACCGTTTGTTCCAGGTGAGGCGCATGCCGAGCACCTCTTTGCCTTCCCACTCACCTTTGCAGACGATGCCAAAATCGGGGATGGAGCCAGCGTCCGAACCCGCTTCCGGGCTGGTCAGGGCGAAGCAGGGGATCTCTTTGCCGATTGCCAGACGGGGCAGGTAGTAATCTTTCTGAGCCTCAGTGCCATAGTGTTGCAGCAGTTCACCCGGGCCCAG
>JBOFSK010000015.1:0-4591 GCA_051651505.1 Aeromonas sp. | reverse complement strand
CTCGCCTGGCTGGTCAAGCAGGGCTTCGTGCTGGACGAGGTCCAGCCGGTCGATATGTTCCCGCACTCCATGCATGTGGAAGCGGTTGCCCGTCTGAGCCTGCCTGCGAAAGCGTGATCGGACACTGGCGTGGAGGGATTAGCATGTTCCTCCTCCACGCCATGCATGTGGCAGCGGTGGCCCGCCTGAGCCTGCCTGCCAAGGCGTGAGCCATCACCTGACTCTCGCCCATAAAAAAACGACGCCAACTGGCGTCGTTTTTTTATCTCTGCAATCCGGGGTAGACCGGTTAGCTGGCGCTCTGGCGCACCTCGGCGGCGATCTGGTCGAGCAGCTGTTGCCAGCCCTGACCCAGTTCGTTCACCAGCGCGTTGTAGCCATCGGCGGGCAGCACCCGCTCCTGACGGAAGGGGGCATCGCGCAGCACGGTGCCATCTTCTGCCAGCAGGCGCCAGCGGCCGCTCAGCACGGCGCTGCCGTCATGGCGGCCCTGAAAGCGCTCAACGGCAATGGTCAGCACCGGTCCCTTGCGAGCGCCATCTTGGCGCACTACCCAGCCCGGTAGCCGGGTCGAAAGGCCATTGAGGGTTAGCTGGTTGAGCTGATCATCCAGCGAGCCGGCCCAGCGGTGATACTCGGTGAAGTGCAGCTCCTGCCCTTCTAGCTGATAGACCAGGCTGATCCGGTCGAGCTGACTGGCGAGGCTGATTGGGCGCAGCACCAGCTGGTGCTGCGGTTTGGCCGCTGCAGCGACCGGTTGCTGACTGTCGGCATCGAGCGAGTAGTAGTGCAGGCTCGGTTGATTGCTGCTACAGCCTGCTAACAGCCCGAGCAGGGCCAGCATCAGGATCGGTTTTTTCATGGTTTACCTCGCTTGGGCTCAGGGTCCGATGGCTGTGCGCGATCGAAGATCAGCGAACTGGGCTGCTCGTTAAGCGAGTGCACCAGTGGTTGCAGTTCCCGCATCAACTGATTGAGGGTTTGTACCGATTGGCGCAAATCCTGATTGGTCTGCGACTGGGTGTCGTAGGCCTGCAGGGTCTCTTGTAGCTGCTGGAGGCTCTGGTTAAGGGATGCTGGTAGCTGTTGGGTTGCATCCTTGCCGGTGAGTTTATCCAGATTGGCGCTGACCGCACTGATGTTCTTCAGGGTGCCATCCAGGGTAGTGAGTGACCCGTTGACCTTGGCCAAGGTGGTCGCCATATCCATGTCGACAAACTTGTCGAGGATGGTGTTTACCTTGCGCTCAATCTGGTCCAGCCCACCCTGTACGGCGGGGAACACTTGATAGCCGGCCAGCTTGGTCTGCTCGAAACGGGGGGCATCCTGGTAGAAGTTGAGATCGATGATCTTGCCGCCGGTCAGCAGGTTCGAGGTCTTGAGGCTGGCGCGCAATCCCTCCTTGAACTGTTTGCCGAACAGGGCGCGCCACTGATCTTTCTCCGCTTTGGCATAGCGGTGGGAGAGACGCTGTACTTCGATGCGAGCCAGTACCGGGATCTGGCGGCTCTGGAACATCTGGCCCCCCTTTTGGTCGATAAGGTAAGGCGCCGAGATGACAGTGCCGACCCGAATGCCGCGAAACTCTACCGCTGCGCCAGGATGCAGACCACCGACGTTGTCTTCAAACAAGAAAACGTAGTCGATAAACTGATCCAGACTACCGGCCAGCACGCTCGCCTCATCCTGGAACAGGGTGAAACCTTCCATCTGTTTGATCGGCTCGCCGGCCGCCCAGCCGGGTGGCAGACCCATGGTGATGCCGCCATCGAGCAGGCTCTCCAGTGAATCCATCTTCACTTTCATCCCTTCACTGCTCATGGAGACTTCAAAGCCCGGCGTCAGCCAGAAGCGGGAGTTGCTGCTGACCAGAATGTCATAAGGAGCATTGATGAAGATTTGATACTGCATCTCGCTCTTTTCTGGCAGAAACTTCGCCTCTTCCACCTGACCTACGGTGAAGCCCTGATAGTTGATGGGAGCGCCTTCGCTCAGTGCGCGGGTGTCACGACTACTGAGGGTGAGACGCAGTCCCTTGGCATCCAGCGAGGCCAGTGGTGGCTTGTCGAGCATGGCGTATTCATTGAGCGGCCGCCCTTTCTTGCCAGGAGCGAGTTCGATATAGGCGCCTGAGAGCAGGGTGCCAAGACCGGAAACGCCTTCACGGCCGACCCTTGGCTTGACCACCCAAAATTGGCTGTCAGCGCGCAGCATGCCGGAGGCAGCATTGTTCAGTCGTCCGCGTAACACGGCATGGCTATAGTCTTTGCTGAGTTCGACGACCTCAATGCGGCCGACATCGACTTCGCGGGAGCGGATCACTGTTTTACCGGCGACAATGCCTTCGGCAGTGGCGACGGTCAGGGTGAAGCTGGGCCCTTGCGAGGACCAGTGCTGGAACAGCATCCAAAGACCGATGAACAGTGCCAGCAGGGGCACCATCCAGATTGCGGCGGCAGAGCTCAGAAAGTCAGAGCTCGGTTTCCACCATTTGTTACGCTCACTCACGTTCGCGTTCTCCTTGTTGTAAATCCCAGATAAGGCGGGAGTCGAAACTCATGGCGGCGACCATGGTGATCAACACCACGCCAGCAAAGGCAACGGCCGCAGGGCCGGGGTAGATGGTCATCAGATTGTCGAGTCGGATCAGACCCGCCAAGATGGCCACCACGAAGACGTCGATCATCGACCAGCGTCCGACAAATTCAGTCATACGATAGAGCTTGAGCTTGCCCAGTGGCGAGGTGGCATGGCCGCGCTGCACCATATAGCAAAGCCAGAACAGCGCCACGATTTTTACCAGCGGCACGACCACGCTGGCGAAAAAGATCACCGCCGCTATGGGGTAGGAGCCCATGGCCCATAGCATGATCACCCCCCCCAGGATGGTGGAGGGGGTGCTATCCCCCAGCATCACGGTATCCATGATGGGATAGAGATTGGCGGGCACAAACAAAATGGCAGAGGTGATCAGCAGCGCCCAGGTGCGGTTCAGCCCCCCCGGCTTGCGCGCATGCAGGTGACCGCCACAGCGGGAGCAGCTGTGGCTGCCCACGTCGCTCAGCGCGCCGCAGATATGGCAACCCACCAGGCCGGACTCCAGCGCCCCTGCGGTCGGGTTTATCTCGCGCGGTTCGGTTGGGCCGAATAAGCGTTGCCACAGCCACATCCGATCCACTGAGGAGATCATTTTGAGTAGCAGCAGGGTGTAGCCGACGAAAGCCCAGAACGACAAGCCCATCTTGATGTCGGCCATTCCCATCAGCTTGACCAGCGAGATCAGCACCCCCACCAGAAACACGTCTACCATCAGCCATGGCTTGATCCGCGCCAGTAGCCGACCCAGCGAGCGCAGGGCGTTGCTGTGAAGATCCTTGTCGATGCGCCACAGCACCAGCATGATGGAGCCCATGTAGACCAGCGGCAGGCCGATCAGGGTCAGGCTCAGTACTGCGCCAAGAAACAGATAGCCGGCATCGACCAGAGTGGTGATGCTCTGCAAGAAAGTCATCTCCTGGCCCACCCCTTTGGTGGAGAACGACATAAAACTAAAGGCGTTCGCGAGCACAAACATGATCAGTGCCGCTATGCCATAGGCGATTGGACGCACTGCTTGTTGCGGCAAATGGCGGCTCAGCGTGTGGCTGCAGCGTGGGCAGCAGCTGGCCTCGCCGACGGCAAGGGCCGTTGCTGGGATCAGCAGATCGCACTCTTCGCAAGCCGTGGCGTCATGAACGTAGGTGGTGTGGTGTGGCGAAACGGGAAGCAAGTTAAAACCCTTGATGAGGCTCGTACCAGAGCCAGAACCGCCTATTATCGCAGCTGTGCTGGCCGGCGACTAGCCCCGCCGGGGAGCGATTGGTGACATCCGTGAGAATGACTTTGACAAGGCAGCAGCCATTTAGCACAATCAAACGCCACTTTTTTCTGCGGGACAATAACTTATGACAACGGAATCCCCAAGCTACCCCACCATTGAGCAAGCTTTTTCTCTTGGAAATGGTCAAGATTCAGCCCTTAACTGGTTGCGTAAAAATCGCAGTCAGGTGGCGATTTTCCTGGTGAGCGGGATCAAGCTGGAAGGCACTATCAGTGGCTTTGATCAGTACAGCGTGCTGTTAACCGACGCCCATGGTAATCAGCAGTTGGTCTACAAGGCCAAGATCTCCACCATTGCCATGCACTCAGGCCGTCCTCCCGTGAGTATTCAACGCGCCCGTAAGCCGCGGGTCTCGATGGCGCCGCGCCCCCACAGTGCCCCGGGCCGTTATGATGATAATCAGGGTGGTGGTAACAACGAGTAATGGTCTGCTACGACCGGTCCTTTGCTCTTCCCTGCGTCAACCCATGACGGAACTGGCTCTTCTTTGCTAATCCTGTCCCGTATCTGAGTCGGTTTCGGTTATCGCCCCTTGCAGGGCGATATTTTTTTCTGCATTAAGCTGTGATGCCGACAGGCTTGCCCGTTTTGACCAAGCAGGTCTGCATACCAGCCGCTTCCCCTGCCTGAACACCAATACCCGTATCTTCAAATACCAGACAGCCTGATGGCTCGACGCCTAGCTTGCTGGCCACCAACAAGAAGGTATCC
>JBOFSK010000014.1:0-7516 GCA_051651505.1 Aeromonas sp. | reverse complement strand
TGGAATATACCCTGCGCGACTGGGTGTTTTAATCTTCATAAACCCTCATCACAAGCAACAACCCGCCAGCTCGCTGTGGCACAATACTAGGCAGTATTTGCAATGGAGGCTGCCTCAGCCATGTCGATGGAACGCCTGTTTGACAAGATCAAACAACTCCCCACCATTCCCCAGCTGCTGCATGAGTTAATGCTGAGCTTCAATGATGAAAGTACCGATATCAGTGAGATTGCAGCCAAAATCGCCATGGATCAGGTGATCAGCGTCAAGGTGCTGCGGATGGCCAACTCGGCCGCCATGCGCCGGGGTAACGACGTGACCTCTATCGAACAGGCGGCCATCCGGCTCGGCTTTAACCGACTGCGCTCGGTGGTGGTTGCCGCCGGCATCATCGGCTCGTTTAAGGCCCCCCCCAGCTTCAACAAGCACAAGTTCTGGACCGATACGTTTCAGGTCGCCACCATTGCCCGGATGCTGGGGCAGAAAGTGCAGGCACTCGATCCCGAGACCGCCTTTACCTGCGCCCTGATCCACAATATTGGTGAATTGCTGATCCAGAGCACCTTGCCGGAGGAGGCCGAGCTAATCAGCATGGCGATCCAAAATGGCAGCAGCCGGGTCGAGGCCCAGCGAGATATGCTGGGCTATGACTATGCCCAGCTCGGTGCCGAACTGGCGCGGCGCTGGAACTTGTCGGCGTCCTTCGTCGATGCCATCTCCCAGCAGCTCGACCCGCTCTCCCATCATCCGGTCAGCAAGGAGGCGGTACTGATCCGCCTCGCCGTGTTTATCTCCTTCGCCTGGAATGCCGGTGTACCAACCCGGGCCATTATGGCCCGCTTCCCCAAGCCGCTGGCCGACCAGTTGGGGCTCGACCCCTCCTTGCTGGCAGACCAGCTCGACACACTGCACGGACAGGGCAATGCCCTCGTCGATCTTCTGGTTTAATAGGCATCATGACCCAGCCATTTCTGTTTCACCCCCAGGTGGCGCCCTGGTTCAAAGAGCGCACCGACGCCCTGCAACTCACCTTGTTCAGCGAACTGAACACTCGGATCCGCGAGGTGTGGCTGCGCCACGAGCCGGATAACGAGGAGTACCTGATCCCGATGACGGCAGTGTCGACCCGCGACCAGCTGCAGGTGTGGCAGGCGACCCTGCCACTTATCAAGGGACAAGATCGCCACCTCTACTGCTTCAAATGTCTCACCGACGAGGGGCAGTGGTGGCTACACGGGGTCGGGGTCAGTCCGGCCATGCCACCACGGGAGCAGCATTTTCGCTTCAATAGCCTGTACCAACCACCGGCCTGGGTGCAGGATCAAGTGTTCTACCAGATTTTCCCGGACCGCTTCTGTAACGGCGATCCGGCGCTGAGCGTCAAGCATCACGAATACCAGTACCGGGGCAAGCCGGTGATCAGCAAAGGGTGGGGCGAGCCAGTCAGTCGCCACGAGGAGGGCCACGGCGCCTGTGAATTCTATGGCGGCGATCTGGCCGGCATCGATGCCAAACTGCACTATCTGCAATCCCTCGGGGTGACGGCGCTCTACCTCAACCCCATCTTCGACTCGCCGAGCAACCACAAGTACGACACCCAGGACTACTTCAAGGTCGATGGCCACCTCGGCAGCAACGCGCAGTTCGCCGAGCTGACCCGCAACCTGCACCAGCGCGGCATGAAGATCATCCTCGATGCCGTGGTCAACCACACCTCGACCGAACACCCCTGGTTCTGCCCGCCCGAGGGCGCCCAGAGCAATCCTGACTCCCCGTGGCGCAGCTTCTATACCTTTGACAGCGAGGGGGATTACGTCAGCTGGAAAGGTATTCGCAGCCTGCCCAAACTCGACTTCTCTTGCGAAAAGGTGCAAGACGCCGTCTATCGCGCCGATGACGCCATCCTGCGTCATTGGATGCGCCCGCCCTACCAGATCGATGGCTGGCGTTTTGACGTGATTCATATGCTGGGAGAGCGCGGCACCGCCGAGGGCAACCGTCGCCATGTGCGCGCCATTCGCGGCGCAGTAAAGCAGGAAAATCCCGACGCCTACGTGCTCGGTGAACACTTCTTCGAGGCGAGTCAGTGGCTGCAAGGGGATCAGGAGGATGGTGCCATGAACTACTACGGCTTCGCCCACCCGATCCGCGCCTTTCTGGCCGGTAAGGACATCGCCTACCACCCCATCAAGATCAGCGCCCAAGAGCTGGACCATTGGCTCAAGCTGGCGCGGGCTCATATCCCGTTCAAGAACCAGCTGGCCCAATTCAACCTGCTGGACAGCCACGATACCGCCCGCTTTCTCCACCTGCTGGGAGAAGACAAACAGCGGATGCGTCTTGCCGCCACCCTGCTGCTGACCTATATCGGCACCCCCTCCATCTATTACGGCGACGAAGTGGGGCTCTCCGGCGGCAACGACCCGGACTGCCGTCGCTGCTTCCCGTGGCAGACTACCGATTGGGATCATGTGCTGCACGACCACTACCGCCGGCTAATCCAGATTCGCCGCCAGCGCCCCTCCCTGCGCCGGGGGGATATTCAGACCCTCTACGCCGGCCCCCACAGCTATGTGTTTGCCCGCACCTTGCAAAGCGATCAGGTGGTGGTTGCCTGCAACCGTCACCCCAGCGAGCCGCGCACCATCAGCCTGCCGCTGTGGCAGACCGCCAGCCCGGCCAGCCGCTTCACCGACGCCTTCAATGGCGACAAGTTCGAGGTGGTACAAGGGGCGTTGCAGCTCACCATCCCCGCCAACTCGGCCAGAGTGCTGCTCTCCAGTTAAACAGGCGGATGGCAGACTAAACATGCCCACCGGAGCCCAAGGCTCCGGTTTTTATTGCGCGAAATTCGTGATGACGGCTGGCCCCTTGCCTGCCGCCATCAGTAGTTGATGCTGACGTAAGGCACTTCCGCCACCTGCCAGCACTGCTTGAGGTAGACGGTGAGCACGAAGAAGAAGTTGGCCAGCAGGTTGGCAAAGCGATAGAGAATGGGATCAAAACGCACCTCGCTCTCCTCCAGCCTAACCAGCAGCCGCACCACCTTCTTGCTGCCACAGCGGCACAGATGCAGGGTCGGGATCGGTTGCGGCCCCTGCGGCAGCACAAAGCTGGTCACGCTGCCGCGACTGGCCTCGTTGTAGTGATCGTAACGCCCCTTGAGCCACTCAAGGTCTGCATCGAAGATCCCCAGCTTGCCACGCACCGAACCGTTGAGGTTATAGATAAGCCGCTGCAGCACGGTGAGATCGGCCATCACAGAACAGGTCTCCTCTGCTGGCGGCAGCTGGGCCAATACTGCCCCGACCTGACAACAGAGCTCGTCAGTGGCGATTTCAAAATCACATTTAAGCGAGCGTTCAAAGATAAAGGGGTAACAGAGTTCGCGCTTATCGCTGGGTTTCTTGGGGTTCATCGCGGGACCATCACACAGAAAAATGCAGTGTGCCAGCGCAACCTCGATGTAGCAAACCGGGCACTTGCCCAAGTGCGCGTTTCTTGACCACAAAAAGCTGGACAATCTGCCGCTGGCTTTTAAAATCTGCCCCCTTTAACAGGTTGCTATCGGCCGCCTGTTACCCTCCCCCGATTTTGACCCGGCTCGGCCGGCGTGCATGTGAGGTATATCATGACCCAATCCCAGCGAGTTTCCGCCGCCCCCCAGCTTGTGCGAACCCCTGCCGACTATCAGGCCCAGCTCGATGACAAGAGCACCCGCCTTAGCCAACTGTTTGCCGACTTCAATCCGCCCGCCCTCGAAGTGCACGCCTCACCGGCAGAGCATTACCGGATGCGGGCCGAATTTCGCATCTGGCACGAAGGGGATGATCTCTTTCACTGCATGTATGCGCCGGCCACCAAGGAAATTATTCGGGTTGACCACTTCCCGACCGCCAGCCGCCTGATCAACCAGTTGATGCCACAGCTGCTGGAGGGGTTGCGCCCGCACCCGGTGCTGCGGCGCAAGCTGTTTCAGATCGACTACCTGTCGACCCAATCTGGCCAGCTGATTGTCAGCCTGCTCTATCACCGCAAGCTGGAAGCCGAATGGCAGCAGGCCGCCGAGACACTGCAAACCGCGCTGCGTGGCCAAGGATTCGATTTGCGACTGATTGGCCGCGCCCATAAACAGAAAATCGCGCTGGGGGATGATTTTGTTATCGAGCAGCTCAACGTTGCCGGTCGCCAGCTCATCTACAAGCAAGTGGAGAACAGCTTCACCCAACCTAATGCCGTGATTAACGAGCAGATGCTGGCCTGGGCACTGGATGTCACCACAGGGAGCGAAGGGGATCTGTTGGAGCTTTATTGCGGCAACGGCAACTTCTCCATCGCCCTGGCACAGAACTTTCGTAAAGTGCTGGCCACCGAGATCGCCAAGCCGAGCGTGGACTCCGCCCAGTTCAATATCGCCGCCAACGGCATCGATAACCTGATTATTCTGCGCATGTCAGCCGAGGAGTTCACCATGGCGATGCGGGGTGAGCGGGAGTTCAACCGGCTCAAAGGGGTCGATCTTAGCGCCTACCAGTGCAACACCATCTTCGTCGACCCGCCCCGTGCCGGTCTCGACGATGCCACCGTCAAGCTGGTGCAGGAGTACGACAACATTCTCTACATCTCCTGCAACCCCGACACCCTGCAGGCCAACATGGCGGTACTGGGCGACACTCACGAGATCGCTCGCCTTGCGCTGTTCGACCAGTTCCCCTGGACTCACCACATGGAAGCCGGGGTCTATCTGCGCCGCAAGGCCGGTTGATTCAAGCAGACGGAAAACAAAAACAGGGCCCCATGGCCCTGTTTTGCTATCTGATGAGGCGGCTGCTTTGCCGGTTATCTGGGCGGTGACGCTTGCAACACCCGTTGCCGAATGATGTGGGTGACCCCTTGTTCATCATTACTCGGTGCAATAAAGCGGGCTAATTTTTTAATCTCAGGGTGGGCATTGGCCATGGCATAACTGTGGTAAGTCTCTTTTAACATTTCGACATCATTAAAAAAGTCACCAAAGCTCATACCCTGTTCGAAGTTGAAATCAAAAATAGTTTGCAGTTTTTTAATGGCCGCCCCTTTCGAGGCATCTTGGTGCATAAAATCGAGCCAAATTTCGCCACTCACCACCACCTGATGACTATCGCCAAAACGCGGCGATACCACCGGGTAAACATGCTGTTCGGTGCCGTTGAAATTAAGCACGGCAACCTTGATAAATTCATCCTCAACGGCCAATAGATCATCCACTGGCACCAGCGAGTGATAGTAATTTTTAATTTCACCCAGCGCAGTCTGACACCGTGTTTCGGTATAGGCGGCATGCTTGCCACATAACACCAGATGAGAGCCCGCAATTTGACGCACGGCGGTAATCATCTGATAGGCATCTTGCTGCTCAATCAGGCTGCTATGTAATTCGTTACCCTGATAGACCACATAAGTGCCATTTTCAGCAATAAATACCATCTGATCTTTGATGGGCGCAAAAGTATCCAGCAAGCTGTGATATTGCCGACCCGATGCCGCCGCAAACAGCACCCCCTGCTGTTGCAGCAGGGCAAACACCTCAAAAAAATCCACTGGCAACGCTTTCTGGCTATTTAATAAGGTGCCATCCATATCGGCGGCAATAAATTTTATCTGCGTGCTCACAAGCGCTCCATCGTTATTCTTAATAAGAAATCTTTCAATCCCCCTGATCTTTCTGACTGCTTTTTGCACCAGCCCCAGCAAAAGCCATCACGACTGCCCTGCAATGACAAGGTCCGGTCTGCTGCAGTTGACTGGCAACAAGGGGAGTAAGGGATCGACTATTGAGTTAACGCCAACCAAGCGGCGTCAGCTGAATAGTAACAAATGAGGTTGGTCGATATAGCCACAGAGGGCATTCTTCTGACTTGAGTCACGATTTGGATCAGAGGGATCGCGGTTGTCTGGCTGTCTGGCTCGCAGCCAAGACCGCCCCGGTCCATCCAAGCTGGCATGGGCCACTGGCACCGTCAGCGGAGGAAATAGGCGGCCCACCCTGACGGTGAGCCGCAACCATTACTTCTTCTTGGCGTACTTCATGGAGTCCAGCGCGACCGCCAGGCTGGTGTGGGAGCAGCACAACATCCTCTACCGTTTCTGAAACCCCGCCTCACGGCAGACCAATACGGTGGTGCAGGGCGACCTTCACGAGATCGCTCGCCTTGCGCTGTTCGACCCATTCCCCAAGGCCCACCACGTCGAAGCCTGGCCTCTCTAGGCCGCAAGGCCGGTTGATTCGAACGGTTAGCAGACATAAAACAGGGCCGGATGGCCCTGTTTTATGTCTTGATGACATCACGGCGTCACGCCAGTCGGAAGTGGCCTACTATCTCCCGCAACCTATCGTAGGTCTGCTGCATCTCGGCAGAACTGGCCACTGTCTCCCCGCCGTTGCGAGTCAGCTGGTGGATCACCTCGGCGATGGCACTCATGTTGCGGTTGATCTCTTCGGCCACAGCACTCTGCTGCTCGGCCGCAGTGGCGATATGGCTGATGAGATGGTTAATCTCCACCACTTCCTGAGCCATCAGATCCAGCGATGTATTGACCTTGGTGGTATTTTCGGCCGCCCCCTGACAGCTCTGCTTGGTATTATCCATGGCATCCACCACCGTTTGGGTGCCCCGTTGCAGACGGACCAACATAGTCTGAATCTCCGCCGTGCTCTTCTGGGTACGAGCCGCAAGGGAGCGCACCTCGTCGGCCACCACCGCAAAGCCACGCCCCTGCTCGCCAGCGCGAGCAGCCTCAATGGCCGCATTGAGGGCCAACAAGTTGGTCTGTTCGGCAATACTACCAATGACGCCCAATACTGAGCCTATCTGTTGCACATCCTGCTGCATCACTTCAATGGAGCGGGCTGTCTCCTCCACCTCGTCCACCAGTGCCATCACGCTGGCCATCGCCTGATCCACCACCTGCCGGGACTGGCTCGCCAGCTGCTGGCTCTGATCGGTGAGTTGGGCGGTACTGGCCGCACTTTCAGACACAGAGACCGCAGTACGGCTCATCTGATTGATAGCGGTCACCACCTGCTCGGTCTCGCGAACGTGCTCCGCCAACAGGGACTGGGCAGCACCAGTCTGACTGGCCAGCCCCTCGATGCCGCTGTTGAGCTGGCCGCTCGCCTGCTGCACCTCTCCCATCATCTCCTGCAGCCGCTCGATAAAGCGGTTGATCCCTGCCGAGATCTGACCAAGATCATCCTTGCTGGTCACCGCCAGCCGACGAGTAAGATCGCCGCTGCCACTGGATAGCTCCAACACCAGATCCCGCAGCGAGAGAATGGGGCGATAGGCCACATTGAGTGCCAGCATGGCTAGCACCATCACCACTATTCCCACGCCACAGAGGGCCATGATGATTTGGCCGTTAAGCGTCCGGGTCATGACCCGAATATGGTCGAAATCGATGTAGCCGGTCAGGGTCCAGCTGCTGCCACGAATATCGAGCTGACTGGGACGTGCGTCGCTCTCCCCCTGCGGCT
>JBOFSK010000013.1:0-3607 GCA_051651505.1 Aeromonas sp. | reverse complement strand
CAACCGGGGCAGGGTGAGAGAAAGATAGATTAGAGGGCTCGATCGATACGGATGTCAATCGGCGCGGTGGGGATTGAGTCGGTCTTGACCGTACCAGACAGCCCCTCAAAGGCGCCTTCTTTATTCATCACATTACCACCGCGGGCGAGGCGCGCCTTGAACTGCAACTCAGGGTAAGCCGCCAGCTTGCTGCCTTCTATCATGGCATCGCCATCCCCCAGCGAGAGCGTAACCGGCAAGACAGGCCCGGCAATACGCTTGACCGCGATGGGCATCGGCGGACCATTGGGCACCACGGCAAACACGAACAGATGGGCATCTTCCGGCATCTGAATGCCCGCAGCCAGGGTGATATGAAGTGGGAACTCCCCCTCCTTCACCGCAAACTGCGGCACTGCCACATCGGGCTGGCGGGCTTCTCCTGCGTCAGTCACTTCGATGCCCCGTTGTTTGAGCTGCGCGCGGGCATACTCCATGGATCGCTCGACCATCACATAACGGGGGGTGCCCTGCTCCATCAGCGGTAACATGGCTTGCCAGCGGGTCAATGCTGTTTGGAAATCTTCTTTTTGCAGTGCCATAAAGGCATAGACAGAGCGCGCTTCAAGATTACCCGGCTCCTCGGTGATCGCCGTCTGCAACAGGGCATCCGCTTGCGCTTCATCCCCCGTCATCATCAGCGCCTGGGCATAAGGAACCGCCACCAGCGACTTTTGTGGGGCCAGCCGGTAGGCACGCTCCAGCGCTTCAGTGGCCATCTCGGGATCATTGCCATCGAGCGCCATCCGCCCCAGCAGCAACCAGCCGCGATAGTCATTGGGCTCAGTCTTAAGACGGGTGCGCAGCGCCAGGGTGAAATCCAGCAGATCCTGCTCGGTCACGTCACTACCTTGTTCCACCAAGATCTGGTTACTCAGCTCGCCAAGGCGACTGCTGGCATCTTGCCAGCGGCTCACCTCCTGCCAGGCACCCAGTTTGTAGTAGAGCCCCAAGCTCACTACCACCAGTACCACCACCCCGGGGATCCAGATCAAACTCTTGCCGCCCCGTGCGGTTTGCTCCACATCGGGAATATCATCCAGCAGGCTGCGCTGCAGCTCGACCAGCGAATCGGACTCTTCAGCTAATACACCCTGCTCGCGCTCTTCGCCAATCTCCAGCAGCCGCTGGCGATAAAGCTGTTTGTTGAGCGCCGAACGACTGATGCTCTGTTTGCCTTCGCCACGCCACAGCGGCACCACCAACACCAGACTCACCAGCACCAACAGGGCTGCGATCACTATCCAAAAGGCGGTCATTGTTTCTCTTCCTCTTTGAGCAGCTCGGCCAGACGGCGCCGCTCCTCTTCGCTAAGGCCATTATCCGTTTTCTTGGTCAGCACAGGAGCGCGGCGGCTGCGCATCATGATCACAGCGCCGCCGATGAGGATCACCAGCAAGGGCCCCAGCCACAGGATCAGGGTGGAAGCCATCAGAGGGGGGCTATAGAGAATAAAGTTGCCATAGCGGGCCACCATGTAATCCACTATCTGCTCTTTATCCTTGCCCTCCCGTACCATCTGATAGGTTTTATCCCGCAGATCTTGGGCCAATCCGGCATTGGAATCGGCGATATCCTGGTTCTGGCACTTGGGGCAGCGCAGCTCCTTGATTAATTCACGAAATATCTGTTCCTGATCATTATTGTCAAAGGTATAGATATCGATGGCGGCCATGGCCGGGGCTTGTATGGCCAATCCCAACACCAGCAGCAGAGATGCAATCACTACTCTCATCCGGTTCACCTTCACTTCATGGCATCAAAGATGGGTTTGAGGGTCGCCACCCAGTTCTGGGGGTTGATATCCCCCACGTGGCGATAGCGAATGATCCCCTGACTGTCGATAAAGAAGGTCTCGGGGGCGCCGTAGACTCCCAGATCCAGCCCCAGCATGCCGTCCGGATCATAGAGATTGACCTGATAGGGGTTGCCCAGCTCCGCCAGCCACTTGATCGCCTTGTCGCGCTCATCCTTGTAGTTCATGCCAATGATGGGAACACCCTGCCCCGCCAGCTGCTTGAGGTAGGTATGCTCGCCATAACAGGTCGGGCACCAGGTGGCCCAGACATTGAGCAACAGGGGGCGGCCGGTCAGGATGGTGCGGTCATGCTGCTTGTCCAGATCATAAATGTCCTGCAGGGTGAACACCGGCACCTCTTTACCTACCATCACGGATTCGAGCTTGGTGGGATCGGAATAGAGTCCTTTAAACAGAAACACCGCCCCCAGCAGGAATACGATAAAGGGGATCAGGAATAACCAGGTCTTCTTGCTCATGCCTTGGCCTCCTCTTCACGACGGCCGAAACGGTAACGCTTGTCGAGCATCGACAGCACCCCACCGATCGCCATAAAGACGCCGCCAAACCAGATCCAGCGCACGAAGGGCTTGTAGTAAATCCGTACCGCCCAGGCACCGTTATCGAGCTGCTCGCCGAGCGCCGCGTAGAGATCCCGGGTGATACCGGCATCGATGGCGGCTTCGGTCATTGGCATCCGCGACACTTTATATAACCGCTTCTCTGGCTTGAGCAGGGCGACCTGCTTGCCATTCTTGTGTACTTCCAGCACGCCCTTGAAGCCATCGTAGTTGGGGCCGTTCTTCTCTTTGATCCCGGTGAAGACAAACTCGTAATCGGCAAACTGCACCCGATCACCGGCCTGCATCCGCAGATCCTTCTCGATGCTGTAGTTTTGGGTGCAGGCGATACCTATGATGCTGACCGCCAGCCCCACATGGCCCAAGATCATCGCCCAGTGGCTATTACCCAGCTTGCGCACCCCCACCTGAAACGGGTGCTTGTGGGTGGCACGGATCCAGGTCTCCTGCACACTGGTGATGATGATCCAGGCACCCAGACCAATCCCCACTGCCGCCCACGGCTTGAAGGTCTCGGCAAAAGTCAGCGGCAATAGCAAGGCAGTGACCAGACTCAGCACCAGAGCGAAGATCACCTTGCCTTTGAGCTCACCCAACTGCTGACGACGCCAGCGGAACAACGGGCCAAGCCCCAGCAGCAGGGCAAACGGAATGATCAGCCAGCTATAGATATGGTTGAAGAAGGGAGTGCCGATGGAGATGCTACCCAACCCCAGCTCCTTGTGGACCAGCGGCAACAGGGTGCCGAGCAGCACGGTCAACAGGGCCGCCATCAACATGATGTTATTAGCCAGCAGCAGGGTCTCGCGGCTCCACAGCTCGTGCTTGCCATGGCTCTTCACCTGAGAGCCTTTAAAGGCAAACAACAGCAAGGATGAGCCGACCACCGCCAGCAGGAAGCCGAGAATAAACAGACCGCGGGTCGGGTCAGAGGCAAACGCATGGACCGACACCAGCACCCCGGAGCGCACCAGGAAGGTCCCGAGCAGGCTCAATGAGAAGGCCGAGAGCGCCAGCAGCACGGTCCAGGCCTTGAAGCTGGCCCGCTTTTCGCTCACAGCCAGTGAATGAAGCAACGCCGTGCCCGCTAGCCAAGGCATAAAGGAGGCATTTTCTACCGGATCCCAGAACCACCAGCCGCCCCAGCCCAGCTCGTAATAAGCCCACCAGGAGCCCAGCACGATACCCA
>JBOFSK010000012.1:0-5633 GCA_051651505.1 Aeromonas sp. | reverse complement strand
AAAACGGCCGAACGGCCGTTTTTCTCTGGGCTTTTCACTGATTCTGCACAAAAAAAGGCCGCGCATTGCGAGGCCTTGTTGATCTTGTATCTCAACAAATACCGTCTCTCACAGAGAGGTATCAAGCGGCTCAAAGCCTTTGATCAGATCATCGATAGCCTTCATCTGCTTGAGGAAACCTTCCAGTTTCTCCAGTGGCAGGGCGCTTGGGCCATCGCAGCGAGCAACTTTCGGATCTGGGTGGGATTCAATAAACAGACCGGCCAGACCGACCGCCATACCGGCGCGCGCCAGCTCGGTGACTTGCTCGCGGCGACCACCGGAAGCGGCTCCCAGCGGATCACGGCATTGCAGGGAGTGAGTCACATCAAAGATAACCGGATAACCACCGGTACTGTTCTTCATCACCCCCAGCCCCAGCATGTCCACCACCAGGTTGTCGTAACCAAAGTTAGCGCCGCGCTCGCACAGGATCAGCCGTTCGTTGCCACACTCCTCGAACTTGTCGGTGATGTTCTTCATCTGACCCGGGCTCAAGAACTGGGGCTTTTTGATATTGATGACATTACCGGTGCGCGCCATTGCCTCCACCAGATCGGTCTGGCGTGCCAGGAAGGCGGGCAGCTGGATGACATCAACCACTTCCGCGACTGGCTTGGCCTGATGGGGCTCGTGCAGATCAGAGATCACTGGCATACCGAAGGTCGCTTTGAGCTCCTGAAAAATCTTCATTCCCTCTTCCAGACCCGGCCCGCGATAAGAGTGGATTGAAGAACGGTTAGCCTTGTCCCAGCTTGCCTTGAACACGAACGGGATACCCAGCTTGGTGGTTACTTCCATATACTTCTCGCACACCGCCATCGCCATGTCGCGCGATTCCAGTACGTTCATGCCACCGAACAACACGAACGGCTTGTCATTGGCAACGTCGATCTGGTTGATCTTGATATTTTTCTGGTCCATCTCAGGCATCCTTAAGTGAAGGGGCTTGAAGCCAAATTAGTCCGTTGCGACTGAGCACAACGACCTTGATATTGTTCTTTTTCAGTTCCCAGCCGTCTTTAATGAAGGGGCTTGGGGCTAAGGTCCAACGCAGCCAGCTGTACTTTCAGCATATCGGCCACCGGATCATCCGGGCATTGTTCAATAAAATAAGCAAAATCATCGGCGGCCTGGCGGGGGCAATCCAGCTGATCATAGATAAAACCGCGATCTCGCGTCTCGAGCGGATCGCCCGGCTTCATCCGCAGCAACAACTCACTGCAGCGCAGTGCCTCGGCCATCCGATCTTCCCGCAGCAGCGCCCCCTTGCTCACGTTGAGCAGCCGTTCGATGATCTCCCATTGGCCAGAGGGTTGCAGGTAGGCTGGAGTCAGGGTCGCCAAATCCCCCAATGCGCCGCGCAGCAACAGTTCGATACGCGCCAGACTCAGCTCATCACCGGTAAAGGGATCGATATAGACCTCCCCCTCGCCACCGGCAAAGCTGACCAAAAAATGGCCCGGGAAGCAGATCCCCTCCACATCCAGCCCAAGCTTGCGTCCGAGCTGAATGAGCAAGATACCCAAGCTAACCGGGATCCCCTTGCGCTGCAGCAGCACCTGATTGAGATCACTGTTGTCAGCAGAGAAGTAATCCTGCCAGTCGCCATAAAAACCGAGCTGCTGGTAAAAACCCTGCAGCAATTGTTGGCGCACCTCATCGCAGGTTCCCTCTTCGATCTGGTCGTCGAGCCACTCATCCAGCAAGATCAGCTCATGTACTCCCTGCTCTGCCATGCCATAAATTTCAGCACTGATCGACAGGGCCAACTCGGTGAGATCATGAACTTCAAAATCGGTCGATTCGTCTATGCGTAACATCGTCTTTATGCCTTAACCGAACAAACTGGTCTGTTTGAGCAGTGCCAACTTGGCAATAAAATAGAGCCAGCCAAGCGCCCCCAGAAAAGAGCACCAGCGCACCAGATTGCTCTTGGCCAGCCGCAGCGCCATGGTTGCCAGAAATACCAGCACCAGGATCCCCATCAGCTTTTCACTGAGCCAGGGGGTGCCGTTATTGATCGGGTTAAGATCCAGCACCATGCAGAGCAACACACCGGAGAGCACCACCAGACCATTAAGCCAGCCGCTGATCTTCAACACCGGCGCGCTGTAGGCACGGCCAGTGGCGGTCTGTACCCAATAGAAACGAAGCATCAACATCAGCACAGCCCCGGCGATCAGGGTGAGGTGCAGGTGCTTGAGCACAAAATACATATTCAATCCTTGCATGGGGGCACACTGGTGACCCGCCGTGTAACAGTAACAAGATCTCAGCGCAGCGGGCAGATGCCCAGCGTGACCCGCTCGTTATCCCCGTAATCACGCACAGTGGCGACCTCGCGATAGCCGTTATCCCCCAGCAACTGACGTACCGCCGCCCCCTGCTCCCAGCCATGTTCCAACAGCAAACAGCCATCTGGCTGCAGGTAAGCGGGAGCGTGAGTGACGATATGGCGGATATCCGCCAGCCCGGCTTCATCGGCCACCAGGGCCGAGCGGGGTTCAAACCGCACATCACCTTGCTCAAGATGCGGATCGGCGCCATCAATGTAAGGGGGATTAGAGACGATCACCGCAAAACGGGGCGCCTGAGGGTGCGACTCACCTAGCGGCTCAAACCAGCTGCCATGGCGCACCTCGATGGGCAAGCCAAGGGCGGCGCTGTTGGTGCACGCCAGCGCAGCGGCATCGGCCATCCGATCCACCGCCCATACCTCGACCTCGGGCCGCTCCGACTTGATGGCCAGCGCAATGGCGCCAGTGCCGGTGCCCAGATCCAGCACGGCGCAGGGGCCTTGCGGGATCCTCGTCAGTGCCTGCTCGACCAGCACCTCGGTATCGGGGCGCGGGATCAGGGTCGCCGGGCTCACCTTGAGGGGCAACGACCAGAACTCCCGCTCCCCCACCAGATGAGCAATCGGCTCGCCCGCCAACCGACGGCCAAGCCACCCTTGCAGGGTTGCCTGTTGCTCGGCACTCAGCTCGCGCTCTGGCCAAGTCATCAGATAGCTGCGGCGACAGTCGAGCAGATGGCAGAGCAGTACATCGGCATCGGCACGGGGGGACTCCCCCCCGGCCAGTACCGTCATAATGTGAGCGCGGGCCTGCTGGATCTGCATCGTCATCAGTTGTTTTCAGCCAGCGAAGCGAGCTGATCCGCCTGATACTCCTGCACCAGCGGGGTGATGACGCAGTCCAGATCCCCTTCGAGGATCTCGGAGAGGCGGTACAAGGTGAGGTTAATGCGGTGCTCGGAGAGACGTCCCTGCGGGTAGTTGTAGGTACGAATGCGCTCGGAGCGATCCCCTGACCCCACCAAATTGCGGCGAGTACTCTGCTCGGCTGCGCGGTGGCGCTCATCCTCGGCCGCTTGCAAGCGGGCAGAAAGTACCGACATCGCCTTGGCGCGGTTCTTGTGCTGGGAGCGTTCATCCTGACACTCCACCACCAGCCCGGTCGGCAGGTGAGTGATGCGAATGGCCGAGTCGGTCTTGTTGACGTGCTGACCACCGGCACCGGAGGCGCGGAAGGTGTCGATCTTCAAATCGGAGGCGTTGATCTCGA
This sequence comes from Aeromonas sp., assembly GCA_051651505.1. Taxonomy (GTDB): domain Bacteria; phylum Pseudomonadota; class Gammaproteobacteria; order Enterobacterales; family Aeromonadaceae; genus Aeromonas. Next base: position 2,025 of record JBOFSK010000012.1, on the reverse strand, counting down.
CCTGTTCGGCTTCCGGCACTTCCGGCAGCACAGCGACGGTGCAGGCGGAGGTGTGCACCCGCCCTTGGGATTCGGTCTCCGGCACCCGCTGCACCCGGTGACCACCGGATTCAAACTTGAGGCGGCCGTAGACATGCTCACCGTCAATCTTGGCGATCACTTCTTTGTAGCCACCGTATTCACCGTCATTGCAGCTGACAATGGAAAGCCGCCAGCCCTGACGCTCGGCAAAGCGCGAATACATGCGAAACAGGTCGCCAGCAAAGATCGCCGCCTCGTCACCACCGGCACCGGCACGGATCTCCAGATAACAGTTATTGTCATCGCGGGGATCCTTGGGCAGCAGCATCACCTGGAGTGCCTGCTCCTGCTGCTCGAGGGCCGCTTTGACCAGTGGCAACTCTTCCTGTGCCATCTCGCGCAGGTCAGCGTCATCCTCCTCCAGCATCAGTTGGGTGGTCTCCAGATCTTCCTGGGCCTGACGAAAATGCTGAAAGGCATGAACAATATCTTCCAGTTGGGCATACTCGCGGGTCAGGGCGCGGTAGCGCTCCTGATCCGACACCACATCGGGCTCGCCGAGCATGGCCTGAACTTCTTCGTGGCGCTCGATGAGGCCTTCCAGCTTTCTGATCAGTGACGGGTTCATAACTATTGCAATCTCAATGGAGGAAGGGGCCGCCTGCGTGGCCACCCCAAACAATTACTCTTGGGACAATCCCAGTGCCTGCCGCAAGCGGGAGAGGGCACTCTGATCACCCTGGGAAGCCGCCTGGCGCAAGGCCTGGGTCGGCGCATGGATCAACTTGTTGGTGAGGCGATGAGCCAGCACCTTGAGCGCCTGCTCGGCACTCTCGCCCTGGGCCAATGCCAACAGGGCCCGTTGCAACTCCTCATCCGCCACCTGCTGGGACTGGTGGCGATAATCGCGGATAAGGTCTACCGAATGCAGGCCCCGATACCAGCCCATAAACTGGTCGCGCTCTTCCTGCACGATCACTTCGGCCTGGGCTGCCGCTCGTTTGCGGGTCTCGAGGTTCTGCTCGATTATCCCCTGCAAATCATCCACAGTGTAGAGGTAGGCGTCAGCAAGTTCGTCTACTTCGGCTTCGATATCCCGCGGTACCGCGATATCCACCAGAAACATGGGGCGAAAACGGCGGGCCTTGAGGGCACGCTCCACCATCCCCTTGCCGATGATGGGCAGCGGGCTGGCGGTCGAGCTGATGACAATATCTGCCTCGTGCAGGTAGTCGGGGATCTCTTCGAGCGTCATCACCTGGGCGCCAAATTCAGCCGCCAAGGCCTGGGCCCGTTGCAAGGTGCGGTTTGCCACCATCATCTGAGTGACGTTCTGCTCACGCAAATGACGCGCGACCAATTCGATGGTCTCCCCTGCCCCTACCAGCAGCACCTTGGTCTGGGAGAGGTCAGAGAAGATCCGCCGCCCCAAACTGACAGCCGCAAACGCCACTGAGACCGCGCTGGCGCCGATTTCAGTATCAGTACGCACCCGTTTTGCTACCGAGAATGCCTTCTGAAATAGCCGCTCCAGCGTCCCCTTGAGGGATTCTGACTGCTGGGCATGCCCATAGGACTGCTTGATCTGGCCCAGGATCTGCGGCTCACCGAGTACCAGCGAATCCAGCCCACAGGCCACCCGCATCAGGTGGCGCACCGCCTCTTCGTCATGATGCTGATAGATAGCATTGACCAACTCGGCCGCATCCAGCCCGTGGAATTGCTGCAACCAGCGCAATACCCCACTTTGCTGATCGCCATCCAGGTTGCAATACAGTTCAGTGCGGTTGCAGGTAGAGACGATCACCGCCTCGCTGACACCGGGTTGGCACACCAGCTCACGCAAGGCGCGATCGATGCAGTCAGGGCCAAAGGCGACCCGTTCCCGCAAGGCGACACTGGCGGTGTTGTGGTTGATTCCAAGAACGAGCAGACTCATGAGTGGGTGACGATCATTTCATATGCAGGGAGCAAAGGCGGCAATTGTACGAGAAAGGGTAAGTC
>JBOFSK010000011.1:0-1127 GCA_051651505.1 Aeromonas sp. | reverse complement strand
CCGGTTTTTCTAATGTCACCGTTCCCTTTCTGTCGTCAAAATCAACAACAGTGCAGGGGATGGCAGCTTTGCCGTAAGCGATCGCACCAACTGGTAAAAACATCACACCTCCAGTAACTGCATGATATCATTATATTACCAAAAGGCAAAAATAAATAAATTCCTGGTAAACTAATGGGAACTTTGCGATCGCTAAAAGTCCCATGCCCTCTGTTCCAAACCAAATTTTTTCAGGCAGGCGAGTCGTTCCCGTTGCGATCGCTGGCGGAGCAGTTGGTGATATTACCACCACTTGTGTCGCATTCTTGCCCAAGGCTTTTAAGCTTTTTTGTAAACTTTAACAAAATCTGTTGCTTACGCATTCGTTTCGCAGTCCTTAAGAAACAGTCGTTTTTCGGTGAGTAACCCAAAGCATTAATATTAGGCTTGCTGCGCCAAGTGGAACAACGAGCCTTTACGCGCTTAACTTTAAAGTTACGCGCATTCTCTGTTAGTTAAAAAACGCCGAGATCGCTTCCCTTAACTCCGGTGTGTCAGGGTAGCAATTGATGGGGGTCATTACTCCATTGCAGAGTCTTTTTTCCTTTTTGAAGTCGAGACCTTGCTTAGCAACGAATTGCCCCAACTTAATGCGACTGGAGTCGTCGATCTTGTACCCCATCTCTACAGCAACTTCAGCAACGCCTCGAAGCTGCGGGGCATTGTCGGGAAGTGCTTTTTCAACGAACTCGTTAATTCGACTATCAATCAAAACCTGCAACAAGCGAGGATTGTCGTCCAAAAGGTCAGTCATTTCCCTGATTTCCCTAGCTGCCATTAGCTCTGGAGAGGGAAGAAGGTAGGATGGTTGAGGCATCGAAGCTTTTGCAGCTTCTTTCTCTCGACGAATTAGTGCAACAACTGCAAATCGATACTCAACGCTAATCCATTGAGCCAAGATTTCTGCTAGATCGGGGTGCAGCCAAGTCCCAATACCGTTTTCAACAACTACTAACTCAGCTACGCTTTTTTGGGTAGCTCTTGCTAGGTAAGCGATTGACTCTTTCCCCTCCTGAGTAAGCAGCCATTTTCCGGCATCTTTGCGTATCCCAGTGGCATTCTTGTACGCGGTCGTCAATGCAGTTGCA
>JBOFSK010000010.1:0-3228 GCA_051651505.1 Aeromonas sp. | reverse complement strand
CGGTTGCCGAGGTGGTGGCGTCTGATTTCGTGGCTAACGATGCTTATGTGCACGCGGCCCCCGCCGTGCGCCGGTTGGCCCGGGAATTTGGCGTCAATCTGGCCAAGGTGGCCGGTTCTGGTCGCAAAGGCCGGATCGTCAAAGAAGACGTGCAAGCCTATGTGAAGAGTGCCATCAAGCGCGCCGAGTCCGCCCCTGCTGCGGGCACCGGCACTGGCAACGGCATGAGCGTGCTGGCGTGGCCCAAGGTCGATTTCAGCAAGTTCGGTACTGTCGAAGAGCTGGAACTGACCCGGATCCAGAAGATCTCCGGTCCTGCCTTGCACCGTAACTGGGCGATGATCCCCCATGTCACCCAGTTCGACGAAGCCGATACCACCGAGCTGGAAGCGTTCCGGGTCGAGCAGAACCAGCTGGCCGAGAAGCAAAAGCTGGATGTAAAGATCTCCCCGCTGGTGTTTATCCTCAAAGCCGCCGCCAAGGCGTTGGAAGCCCATCCGCGTTTTTGCAGCTCCCTGTCAGAAGATGGCAGCAAGCTGTATATGAAGAAGTACATTCATATCGGCGTGGCGGTCGATACCCCGGGCGGCCTGGTGGTCCCTGTGGTGCGCGATGTGAACAAGAAGGGCATCCATGAGCTGTCGCGCGAGCTGGCCGAGATCTCCAAAAAGGCCCGTGCCGGCAAGCTGACCGCGGCCGATATGCAGGGCGGTTGCTTCACCATCTCCAGCCTGGGCGGCATCGGTGGTACTCAGTTCACCCCGATCGTCAATGCGCCGGAAGTGGCCATCCTCGGTGTATCCAAGTCCGAGATGAAGCCCAAGTGGAATGGCAAGGAGTTTGCCCCGCGCCTGATGCTGCCGCTGGCCCTGAGCTATGACCACAGGGTCATCGATGGCGCGGATGGTGCCCGTTTCATCACCACCCTCAACGGCGTGTTGTCCGACATTCGCCGGCTGGTTCTGTAAATGAGAGGGCGGGCCCAGAGCCTGCCCTTTTTGCTTCTTATTTCATTAACATAATTGTAAACTTGCCCCGTTTTTTCACGGCAGCAGCCCCCTTCTTGTGGCATAAAAAGTTGGCTTGAGACTGCGCCGTCCGGGGATATAAGAACGACAAAGAGGTCATGATGAGTAAAGAAATCAAAACCCAGGTCGTAGTACTGGGTGCTGGCCCTGCCGGTTATTCCGCCGCATTCCGTGCCGCCGATCTGGGTCTGGATACCGTTATCGTCGAGCGCTACGCCACCCTGGGTGGCGTCTGCCTGAACGTAGGTTGCATTCCGTCCAAGGCGCTGCTGCACGTTGCCAAAGTAATTGAAGAGGCCAAGGCGCTGTCTGAGCACGGCATCATCTTCGGTGCGCCGCAAACCGATATCGGCAAGGTTCGCTTGTGGAAAGAGAAGGTCGTCAACCAGTTGACCGGTGGTCTGGCTGGCATGGCCAAGATGCGTAAAGTCCAGGTGGTTAACGGCTTGGGTAAATTTACCAGCCCCAATACCCTGGACGTGGCCGGTGCCGACGGCATCACGACCATTACCTTCGACAACGCCATCATCGCCGCCGGTTCCCGTCCGGTGAAGCTGCCGTTTATCCCCCACGATGACCCCCGGGTATGGGACTCTACCGATGCGCTTGAGCTGACCACAGTGCCCGGCAAACTGCTGGTGATTGGTGGCGGCATTATCGGTCTGGAGATGGGCACCGTTTACTCCTCGCTGGGTTCCGAGATCGACGTGGTGGAATTTGCTGACCAGCTGGTACCAGCGGCCGACAAAGATATCGTCAAGATCTACACCAAGCGGGTGGCCAAGAAATTCAACATCATGCTGGAGACCAAGGTCACCGCCGTGGAAGCCCGTGAAGATGGTCTCTACGTCTCTTACGAAGGCAAACACGCGCCAGCCGAGCCGGTACGTTATGACAACGTGCTGGTGGCCGTCGGTCGGGTGCCGAATGGCAAACTGATGGATGCCGAGAAGGCCGGTGTGACCGTGACCGAGCGCGGTTTCATCGAGGTGGACAAGCAGCTGCGTACCAACGTGGCGCACATCCACGCCATCGGTGACATCGTTGGTCAGCCGATGCTGGCCCACAAAGGTGTTCACGAAGGCCACGTTGCCGCCGAAGTGATCGCCGGCAAGAAGCACTACTTCGACCCGAAAGTGATCCCGTCCATCGCCTATACCGAGCCAGAGATGGCGTGGGTGGGTGTGACCGAGAAGGAAGCCAAGCAACAAGGGCTGAACTTCGAAGTCGCCACCTTCCCGTGGGCTGCGTCTGGTCGCGCTATTGCGTCTGATTGCTCCGACGGTATGACCAAGCTGATCTTCGACAAGGAGAGCGGCCGCGTCATCGGTGGTGCCATCGTCGGTACCAACGGCGGTGAACTGCTGGGTGAAATCGGTCTGGCCATCGAGATGGGGGCTGACGCTGAAGATATCGCCCTGACCATCCATGCTCACCCGACGCTGCACGAGTCTGTGGGTCTGGCTGCCGAAGTGTTCGAAGGCTCCATCACCGACCTGCCAAACGCTAAGGCCAAGAAGAAAAAGTAATTTTTGGCCTCGCTTGCATAAAAAAGCCGCTCGAATGAGCGGCTTTTTGTGTTTGGCGCAGAGGTTAGCAGCGCCCCTTTTTGGCCTGCCCGGGCGGGCAGAAGGTGCCATAACCGCCGCTATTGCCATCACTGATCCGGATCCGGGTATCGTCCACGCTCACGTCGGCGCCGTGTACCCGCACCGGCCCGCTGCTGCAGGCGCTGAGGAGTCCTCCCAGCAGTATCATCACGACCAGCTTGCCCATATTGCCTCCTGTTTTTCCTGATTATGCGCCATTGTGACGGTCATGCGCAGGGCGTGTGGCGCGCTTGCATCAGCGGGTGGCGCGGATATGAGAAGAGGGCACCAGGTGCCCTCTTTATTGATTGCCAGATGGTATCGATTAGAGCCTGAAATTACCGACCAGCTGGTCCAGTTGACCCGACAGCTGTTGCAGGCTGCGGCTGGACTCGGTGAGCTGGTGGGCCACTTCGGCGGTCTCTATGGTGAGCAGGTTGATATCTTCGACATTGCGGTTGATCTCGCCCACCACGCAGGATTGCTCCTCGGTGGCGGTGGCAACCTGGATATTCATGTCGTTGATCTGAATGATGTTGGCTGTTATCTGGTCGATGGCTGCATTGGCTTCATCCGCCTGGCTGACCACATTCAGGCTTTGGTTGCGCCCC
>JBOFSK010000009.1:0-7546 GCA_051651505.1 Aeromonas sp. | reverse complement strand
GTTTCTCAGGTGAACCCCATCATCTATATGGTGAACGCCTTCCGTTATGGCTTCCTCGGCATCTCTGATGTGCCGCTGGGCATCGCCTATCTGATTATCTGCGGCTTTATCGTGGCCCTCTACGGTATCGCCTGGTGGCTCATCTCTCGGGGCACCGGGCTGCGCCATTGAGCCGGGGTGATAAGCCAAGGACAGTGATCCTCCCGATGATCGCTCACCCCCACCGTGATTAACCAAGAGGGCGCCCACAGGCGCCCTCTTACTTTATCTACCGACCGGTTCACCTTGTTGGCGCATTAACACCCTGGCGCGTCGTAGTGGGCCGGCTCGTCGCTATAGACGCAGACGTTCCACTTGGCGGCCAAGCCATCATCGGCCAGACAGTAGCGCTTGAAGAACGCGGTGATCTCGGCACGCTGACAGTGAGCCTCAAAGGATGCCATATCTTGCCAGATTTCGTTAAACACAATGGGAAAACTCTCCCCTTCGGCGAACGGGCTGGGAATGTGGCGGGTCACCCGATATTGCAGGCAACCATCCTCACGCAAGGTATTGGGCTCAAGGCCCTGCAATACCTGAAACAAAGCCTGATCCATGCCCGGCTTGGGTAGGAACTGGGCGATACAATAAACCTTCTTGGACACTCTATTCTCCTTGCCTGGGCATGATAATTTTTTGGCGGGTGAAGGCACGGTTATCGATAAAGAGCACCTGGTCAGCGCAGTGCGACTACCCGGTTGTCTATCAGGCGAGCCTTGCCCAGATACGCAGCCATCAGGATCACTAGCTGGGCGCTCTGCTCGGTGGCAGACCCCAGGGTCGCGGCATCGACAATGTCGATGGCGTCGGTACGGAAACCGGCATTATCGAGACGTTGACTGGCCTGGGCCACCAGCGAGGGCAGATGGTAGTCGCCCCCTTCAATCTGTTCAGCGATCCAGGTCATGGTGCGTGCCAGCTCAGGGGCCCGTTCCCGCTCAGCCGGGCTCAGATAACCGTTGCGCGAGGAGAGCGCTAAGCCATCCTTGGCCCGCACGGTAGGCACGCCAACGATCTCGATAGGCATCGCCATGTCGGCCACCATTTTGCGGATCAGCGCCAGCTGCTGGTAATCCTTCTGGCCAAAGCAGGCCACATCCGGTTGCACCAGATTAAACAGCTTGGTGACGACGGTAGTGACACCACGAAAATGTCCCGGACGCAGTGCCCCTTCCAGTAGGCCGGACAAACCCGGCACTTCAACGAAGGTCTGGCTGGCCAACCCCTGCGGATACATGATCGCCGGTGTCGGGGTGAATACCAGATCAACCCCGGCAGTATCCAGTGCAACGCAATCCTGCTCCAAGGTGCGCGGATAGTTGGCAAGATCCTCGGCCTTGTCGAACTGCATCGGGTTGACGAAAATGCTGACCACCACCTTGTTACCATGGCGGCGAGCCTCTTGCACCAAGGTTAAATGACCCTGATGCAGATTGCCCATGGTGGGCACAAAGGCAATGGTTTGCCCTTCACGGCGCCATTGACGGATCTGTTCACGCAACTCGACGGGATTATTCACAAGCATCATCAGCAATTCACCTTCTGATACATCAAAGAGAAATGGGTTACAACGGTGGACAAGAGATAGCAAAACGGGGGCGCAAGCCCCCGTACTGATCAGGATTGCCGGATCAGTTGAAGCAGTGTTCGGGACCGGGGAAGCTCCCCTCACTCACCTGCTGGACATAGAGACGAATGGCGCCACGCACATCACCCGCCTCGGCCAGGAAGTTCTTGGTGAACTTGGGCACGTAGCCGGAGGTCACACCAAAGGCATCGTGCATCACCAGGATCTGACCGTCGGGGGCAGGACCGGCACCGATGCCGATCACCGGGATGCGCAGTGCCTTGGTGATCCGCTCAGCCAGCGCAGTGGGCACACACTCGAGCACCAGCAGCTGAATACCGGCTGCCTGCAACTCCAGCGCCTGACGGTAGATCTCCTGGGCCTGAAAATCATCACGGCCCTGCACCTTGAAGCCACCCAACACATGGACGGATTGCGGGGTCAAACCGAGGTGACCGCATACCGGCACCCCGTTGCGGGTGAGGTGGCGGATGGAGTCGCACAGCCAGTCGCCCCCTTCCATCTTCACCATGCGGGCACCGGCAGCCATCAGGCGGGCGGCGTTCTGGTAAGTCTGATCCGGCGTGGCGTAGCTCATAAACGGCATGTCGGCAATCACCAACGCCTTGCTGGCACCACGGGCCACACAGCGGGTGTGGTAGACCATCTCATCCATGTTGACCGCCAGGGTATCCGCCCCCCCCTGCAGCACCATACCCAGCGAATCGCCGATGAGCAGCACATGGGCGCCTTCGTCGTCGAACAGCTTGGCAAACGTGGCATCGTAGGCAGTAATGGCGGTGAATTTTTGCCCCTCCTGCTTCATCTTCAGCAGGCTGGTGGTGGTGATCTTGCTCATAAAGGCTCCTGTCCCACTGCCTGCGCAATGATGGCGAGATCATGGTGCGGACAGTGGGCAACCAGTCGGGCGAGCGGGGTGCCGCATGGCAGCACCAGAGCCGGGGCAATGTCGGCCAGCGGGAGCAGCACAAACGCCCGTTCCTTCATCCCGTAATGGGGCACGGTCAGGCGCTCATGCTGGATCACCTGATCCCCATAGAGCAGCAAATCGAGATCCAGTGTTCTTGGTCCCCACCGCTCATCTTTGCGCACACGTCCCTGTTCCAGCTCGATTTTTTGTAATTGATCCAGCAGCGCAAGGGGCGCTAGCTGGGTGTTAATCCGAACCACGGCATTGACGTAGTCCGGTTGGTCAGCAGGCCCCATGGGGCGGCTGCTGTAAAACGGCGAGGCCTCCATCAGCACAGATCCCGGCAACTGGCGCAACGCGGCGACAGCGCGACCAGCCTGACCCAGCGGGTCAGACAGGTTGGAACCAATGGCGATGAAGGCCTCGGTCATCACGTCTGTGATCACTCGGCCACTTTCGGCTTGCGACGACGAGGACGACGACGGTTACGGCTGTTGCTACTACCGCGCTTCTCCCCGTCACCACTGCTGTGCCCAGCGGCTGGGGCTCGCTCGCCACTTGCAGGGCGGCGCGTTGCTTCCCGCTGCAGTTGTGGCCGCACATCTGAATTGGCAGCAACATAACGCTCCCACCAGCTGGCCAGCTCGCCGAGGCCACGTTCGACCCGGTTGCGCAGCAACAGGAAGTCGAACGCCGCGCGGAACTTGGCATGCTCCATGGCGCGCTCGGGGTGCTTGCCCTGACGACGGGTCAGCCGCTGTTGCAGTGCCCAGATATCACGGACATCGGTGGTGAAACGGCGGGGAACAGCGATAATCCGCACTTGGCTATCCAGCACCTCGTTGATCGCCAGCATAAACGCATCATACCAAGGCAGACCGCTTTCATTCTCCAGTACCCGGGCACGGGCCTCGACGCAGCCCCACAGCAGGGTGGCGTACAGGAATGCCGGATTGACCCGCTTATCTGCACGGACCCGGTTATCGGTATCAATCAGCGCCTGTTCGATAAACTGTTCATAGGGTGACGTACCGTGCGGCGTAAACAGTGCTGCCACTTGCGGGAACAACTGCTGGAACAGACCATATTCGCGCAGCAGCTGATAGGTTGCCAAACCATCGCCGGCCAGGAACAGCTTGAGGGTCTCCTCAAACAGGCGGGCCGGGGGAATGTCTTGCAGCAGCGGCGCCAACTCGGCAATAGGGGCGGCGGTGCGCGGACTGATGGTCATGTCCAGCTTGGCGGCAAAGCGCACGGCGCGCAGCATCCGTACCGGATCTTCGCGATAACGCGTTTCAGGATCCCCGATAAGCTCCAGCTTGCGCTCGGCAAGGTCTTCCAAGCCGCCCTCAAAGTCGTGCAGGGTAAAATCCTTGGCACTGTAGTAGAGGGCATTGACCGTAAAGTCGCGACGCTCGGCATCCTCTTCGATGGTGCCATAGACGTTGTCACGCAGCAGCATGCCTTCATCAGACTGAACCGACACATGCTTACTGGTATTGACCTGATGGTGGTGACCCCGGAAGGTGGCCACTTCGATCACGTCACGACCAAAGACAATATGAGCCAGGCGAAAACGGCGGCCAATCAGGCGGCAGTTGCTAAACAGCGCCTTGATCTGCTCCGGTGTCGCATCGGTGGCGATGTCGAAATCCTTGGGCGTCTTCCCGAGCAGAATATCGCGGACTCCGCCGCCTACCAAGTAAGCTTCATAGCCCCCTTTGTTCAGGCGATAGAGCACCTTGAGTGCATTCTCGCTGATCTCTTTGCGCGAAACAGGGTGCTGATCACGGCTTAAGGTACGGCGTTGGCCGGCGACACGGGCTGGAATAGGAGATTCCACCGGCGGCTCGCCATCTTCCTTGCCGAGCACCTTGCGGCAAAAGTTTGCGATCTGGGAAAAAATGGTACACCTCTTGATAACTTCTAAATTGACGGTAGGCCAAAAAATAGCGGCCTATCATAGCCTACGCCTGACCAAATGAAAAACCGTGCTGACAATTGATCCCCAATGAAATGGTTTGTCGGCCCAAATAGCCCTCTCGCGGCACATAGCTCGGCCCTGCACACAGGCCGTAACCGGTTTAGCTCATCCTGTCGCCAGCGGGATCTGTTGCCTGGCGGGCACTCGCTCAAGCCGCCAGTGAGCGATACCCCACCGGATGATCTCGTCGATCCGGCACGCCATCAGCTCAGGCGGCGGGCATTGGCCGAGAAATGCGAGCGCCTGCCACAGGGCTGGCCGCACCTCATCAAGGGCCAGCGCCGGGGCATGATTCTGCTTTGACAACTTGTGGCCATCGGCCTGCACCACCAATGGTAGATGTACCCAGTCAGGCACAGCAGCGCCCAGGGTCTGATAGAGCGCAATTTGGCGCACTGTCGGCTCCAGCAAATCAGCACCACGCACTATCTCGGTGATGCCGCAATCCATATCATCCACCACCACCGCCAGGTTGTAGGCATAGAGGCCATCACGGCGGCGGATAATGAAATCCTCCTCGGCCAGCGCGGCGGGCACCGCAATCAGGCCCTGCAAGCGATCGTCGAACTGATAGACCGGATGGTGCTGACACAGCCGGGCGGCCCCCCCCTCTGCCGCCAGTCCGAGCATCCGGCAGTGGCCGTTGTAAAAACCACCTGCCGCCATGATTTCGCGCCGGGTACAGCGGCACCAGTAGAGATCGCCTGCCTGATAGAGCTGCTCGATGATCTGGTCATAGCGGCCGTGGCGCTGACTCTGGAACATCACCTCCCCGTCCCACTCAAGGCCATAGGCTTGCAAGGTGGTGAGGATCAAGGCTGCCGCGCCGGCCATCTCCCGCGGTGGATCGAGATCCTCAATCCGGACCAGCCAACGTCCCTGCTGCGATCTTGCCTGCAAAAAGCTGCCGAGGGCGGCGATCAGCGAACCAAAATGAAGCGGGCCTGAGGGAGAGGGGGCAAAACGGCCCACATAGGGGCGGCCCTGGCATAACAACGGCGTATCTACTGGCATGAGGGTTTGGGCAAGCAAGGCATCGAGCCTGCATTCTGGCGGGGGGCGGCCAAAAGCTCAATAAAAAAGGGAGCATAGACGCTCCCTTTTCACATACAGAGGGTCGGGATCAACCGGCCATCTGTTTTTCCTTGATCTCGGCCAGCGTCTTGCAGTCGACACAAAGGTCGGCAGTCGGACGGGCTTCCAGCCGACGAATACCGATCTCGATACCGCAATGCTCGCAGTAACCAAAATCATCGTCTTCAAGCAGCACCAAGGTCTTTTCGATCTTCTTGATCAGCTTGCGCTCACGGTCACGAGTACGCAATTCCAGAGCGAACTCTTCCTCTTGCGCCGCCCGGTCTACCGGATCGGGAAAGTTGGCCGCTTCATCTTTCATATGATCAACCGTACGATCCACTTCCTGCATCAATTGGTTACGCCAGGCACCCAAGATCTTGCGAAAATGCATCTTTTGTTGGTCACTCATGTAATCCTCACCCGGCTTGACCTGGTAAGGCTCGACACCCGCAATCGCCAGGGGGCCCAGAGATTTTCTGCTTTCGCCTGTTGGCATGCCCTGTCTCCTCATTCAGCACGTTACCCGTGCCATCCATAAATTGAGGGCGAGATCTATAGCAGAAGGATAACGGGTAAGCAAACGAGCCATACCAATATTGTTACCTCATCCCATATTTCTCTACATCCCCCGGATCACTGGTGGCCACATTCAAAGGGAATCATATCTTGAACCACCATGCCATGAACTCCAACATGGGGGCGATAGCAGAGTATTTCAACTCCCGCTGTGATTGACTGCTCAATTAGCAACCCATACTGCTTGTCTATATGCGTGGCGGGGCGCACTCGGGTGATACCTGAATGTAATACCATAAATAACAGCACAGCCCGGTGACCGGCGGCCTTCATCGCTATCAGCTCGCGCAGGTGCTTGGCACCGCGGGCAGTGACGGCATCGGGGAAGTAGCCCATGCCGGGGTGCTCACGCTCATCGAGCAGAGTCACCGATTTCACCTCGATATAACAAAGTCCCTTCTCGTCATCTTCCAGCAACAGATCGATGCGACTGTTCTCCTCGCCATACTTCACCTCGGTGCGCAACCGGCGGTAACCCGCCAATGGGGCGATGGCCTTCTGCTCAATCAGCTCGCGGGCAATCTGGTTGGCGCGGGCGGTGTTGACACAGATAAAGTGACCCGCCGGACTCTGGGCAATTTCCCAGCTGTGGGGCAGCTTGCGCTTGGGATTGTCGGAGGTGGAGTACCACACCCGGGTACCGGGCTCGGCGCAGCCGGTCATGGCACCGGTATTGGCGCAGTGAATGGTGATCACCTCGCCACTGTCGAGTTGTACATCAGTCAAAAAACGCTTGTAACGGGCAACCAGCTGAGCCGATTGCAAGGGGGGATCAAATATCATGCACTTGCCCTCGCTCTTGGGCGAAGCGGCCAGCAGGCGAGCGGCTGGTAGCGCACCCCGTCCGGGGTCGAGATGGATTGATAAAGGCAGAACTCATCGGCCTGCAGCAGAAAATCGGGGGCTGGCAGGGCCGCTGGCGCCTCACCGGCCTTGCGCGACAAGGTGACGTGGGGGCGATACCCCTGCTCGCCATTGCCAAGGCGCAGCTTCTCGCCGTGGCGGCGCAGCGCCCGGGCCAGCACGTTAAGCTCGTTGGGCCACTCTTGCGGGCCGATCCAGGCCGCTTTGGCCCGGGTGAACCAGCCGGTTTCATTGAGCCTGATGGCGAGCGGCGGGCAGTGTTGGTGTTCAACAGCAGCAATCAGACGACGGGTGGTCAACTCGTCCGCGTCGCCCAAAAAGGCCAGAGTCAGATGGAGATTGGCTTGTGACACCGGCTGACCGGGCCAAGGGCGCTTATCGCGCCAGGCAATAAGCTCGGGGGCGAGCGCCTTAATGGGCAGGGCAAAGAAGAGTTTTGCCATATCGATGAGAGTACCTCTTTAACACTCACTGGATGGCCTCATTCTATGACAGCTATCCGGCCGTG
>JBOFSK010000008.1:0-2518 GCA_051651505.1 Aeromonas sp. | reverse complement strand
GGTGGAAGACCCGGTTGAGTTCGTACATCAACATGGCCGTAGCCTGGTGACCCAGCGAGAGGTAGGGGTGGATACCGAGTCGTTTGATGTGGCGCTGAAAAGCTCGCTGCGCCAAGCACCGGATGTGATCCTGATCGGTGAAATCAGAAGTCAGGAGACCATGGAGTTCGCCTTGCAGTTTGCCGAAACCGGACACCTTTGCCTTGCTACCTTGCATGCCAATAACGCTAACCAGGCGCTGGATCGGATCCTTCATCTGGTGCCACAAGATAAACACCGTCAGTTCCTGTTCGATCTCTCCTTCAACCTCAAGGCGATTGTGGCTCAGCAGTTGGTGCCAAGTGTGGATGGTAAGCGGCGTTGTGCGGCATTTGAGGTGCTGCTGAATACGCCGCTGATCACCGATATTATCCGCAAGGGAGAGATGCATCGGCTCAAAGAGGTGATGACCAAGTCTTCTCAACTGGGCATGCAGACCTTCGATCAGGCGCTGTTCAAGCTATTTTGTGCCGGCCAGATTGGCTACAGTGAGGCCCTGGCTCATGCTGACTCGGCTAACGATTTGCGCTTGCAGATCAAGCTGTCTGGTCAAGAGAGGCTAGGTGCTGGCATGCTGGACAATGTGACGCTGGACGAATGAATGATGGTGCCGAGCCGCGCTGCGACACCTCGCCATAAAGGAACGTTATGCTGATTGTGGTTTCTCCGGCCAAGACGCTGGATTATGAGTCGCCGCTGGTGACATCTCGCTTTACCCAACCCGAGTTGCTTGATCACTCCGCCAAGCTGATCACCCGGGCTCGTCAGCTGAGCCCGGATCAGATCGCCAGCCTGATGAAGATAAGCGATAAACTAGCCGGGCTGAATGCAGCCCGCTTTACCGCATGGCAGCCCGAGTTTACCCCGGCCAATGCCCGTCAGGCGTTGCTGGCTTTCAAGGGCGATGTCTACACCGGATTGGCGGTGGAAGATTTCAGTGAGGCCGATTTGGATTTTGCCCAGGAGCATTTGCGGATGCTCTCCGGCCTCTATGGGGTATTGCGCCCCCTCGATCTGATGATGCCCTACCGGCTGGAGATGGGGTCTCGGCTCGATAATAGTCGCGGCAAGGATCTCTACCAGTTTTGGGGCGAGGTGATCACTCACCACCTTAACGACGCGCTGGCCGCCCAGGGGGATGAGGTGCTGATCAATCTGGCCTCCGATGAGTATTTCAAGTCGGTACGCCCCAAGAGCCTGAAAGGGCGGATCGTTACCCCAGTGTTCAAAGATGAGAAGAACGGTCAGTTTAAGATCATCAGCTTTTACGCCAAGAAGGCGCGCGGCATGATGGCTCGCCACATCATCAAGCAGCGTTTGACCGAGGTGGAGCAGCTGACCGGTTTCAACGCCGAGGGCTACACCTTCGTGCCACAAGAGTCGGACGCCCATACCCTGATGTTTAAGCGCGCCGAAAATTAATTACAAAAAGAGGGAACCAATCTTTCAACCCGCAGGTCTGAATATGTGAATCCTCTGTTGTAAGCACTTTTTATTCGCCGACGTTTGATACGTCGGCTTTTTTATTGTCGGTTTATCGCCCCGGTCACCCCTGTGTGGTCGGGATTGACGCAAGATGGCGGATGAGTGGTGGTGAGGTGAATGTGGAACAGAAACATAGCATTCGGCAGGTTGCCGTACCTTGGGCACCGTCTCGCCAGTTACCACCCGGTTTGGTGGTGGCTGAGCTGCATCAGGATCTCTGGCGCGATACCTTGACCATTATGTTGGGGCAGGCCCGCAGCATCGATTTGCCGCCACACATCCTCTGTCGGGTTCATTTTCGCCATATCTATGCCCTGCGAGTGGTAGAAGATAGCGATTTGGCCGAGGGTAAGGAGAGCCGCGTCATCGAAGAGCAGATCCAGATCATCACCCCATCCCGTTTTGTCAGTTGGTTCCATCAGGAGTCTGACGGTCTGCATCTGGATGACGATCTGCAGCACTATCGCATCTCAACCTGGGATTACTGTGCCGATGTGTTGACCTCTACTGCGCCAGAGTTGCAGTTTTTGCCCCAGAACGACTAACGGCCTGTGCGCCCTGAGGTGCACGGGGAGCCTTTGCTGTTCACTGCGGTGATCGCATTGACCGCCAAGCATCTGGTTAGGCCCCATCGTGCAGCTAACAAACCGGTAGGCATAAAAAAAGCGCCTCACAGGAGGCGCGGGGAAAAGACATCATTAGAAGCGTCACATGGGTGCTACTTGAATCAGCAATGAGCCGTGTCATTCAAGTATGGAGCCATCATGCCAGTGAAAATCTGAAGTGGTTCTGAGGTGAACCTTCATTTTCTGTTCATCTGCTCAGCATGCTTGTGACAGTCAGTTTGATTTGATATTGAGCCACAACCCGGGTCTGCAGACGGCGTGTTATCACCGCATGCGCGCTATCAAGGGGCCAGTGTAAATGCCGCCTCGGCCTGCTCTAGCGCCAGTAGCCAGCGCTTGATCGGGATGCCACCGGCATAACCAATCAG
>JBOFSK010000007.1:0-3482 GCA_051651505.1 Aeromonas sp. | reverse complement strand
GGAATGATCTTGGCGGGCGCATAGTTGGGAACCATCACTTCATCAAACACTTCACGTGTCACTGCCAACAACTCTGACATATCAGTCTCCTTCACATCAGCAACAGAATAATCTGCCACTCAAAAGTTAAATCCATGTAAACGTGGCTGGATTATCACAGAACTAAAGTAAAATGTCTGTAACAAGGCAGCCTATAAGGAACAATGTTCGATTACCTTTGATATTTTAGGCAAGAGCATTGCATAACGACGCAGGGGAACTTGGCAAGAGATAATTTGGACAGGAGGGAAGGTGAATAAAGTGTCAGCGATATTTTTTTTGCCTTCTCGTTAAGGTGAGAAGGCCATCACATTTTTTAGGCCTGAGTCAAAAAGTTCGCCAGCAGTTCATGACCCTGCTCGCTCAAAATACTCTCAGGGTGAAACTGAACCCCCTCAATGTGGAGCGTTTTGTGGCGCAGTCCCATGATCTCGTCAAACGAGCCATCTGCATGCTCGCTCCAGGCGGTGATCTCAAAACAGTCTGGCAAACTCTCGCGTTCAACCACCAGCGAGTGATAACGGGTCACCCGCAACGGATTGTTGAGCCCCTGAAACACCCCCTCACCCCGATGACGAATGAGTGAGGTTTTGCCGTGCATCACCTGACGGGCACGTACCACGCGGCCACCAAAGGCCTGTGCCAGCGCTTGATGACCAAGGCAGACACCAAGAATGGGCAGTTGGCCAGCAAAATGGGTGATGGCATCGAGGGAGATCCCCGCCTCATTAGGCGTACAAGGGCCTGGTGATATCACCAGAAAACGGGGGGAGAGCTGCGCGATTGTGGCCAGCGTTAATTGATCATTACGCTTGACCACAACCTCTTGTCCCAGGGCGCCAAAAGATTGCACCAGATTCCAGGTAAAGGAGTCGTAATTATCGATCAACAACAGCATGAGATAACCAATAGCGGATTATTAACGATCGAGAAAACGCCCCTGTTCCATTTCCCGCTCACGCTGACATTCGGCCAGATAAATAGCCGCTGCAACGATCGGGGTTTTATGATGCTTATCGATGGCATTAGACACCATCAATTGCAGGGTGTTGAGGTTTTTTGCTTTACGAAACTTACGTAACCAGTGACCTTTGTCACCTAATTCTTCAATAGTAATAATTGGTTGAACAGACATGCCGACTCTTGGGGATATTACCCGGGTTGCAAGGAAAAATTAAACGGACCAATGCGCAGAAAACAAAGAAAGCCAGGCAACACCCAGCTCTCTTCTACTACACCTTCCCAGTATGTCAGGCTCGTGGAACGAAGCCGACCTTATCATATACGCTGGTCAATGTTTTTTCAGCTCTTTCGCGCGCTTTTTGCGCCCCTTGAGCCAGAATAGCAAGCAAGTTGGCCTCATCCTGGCGCAACTCATGGAAGCGCGCCTGGATGGGCTCTAGCAGTGCCACCACCGCCTCGGCTGTCTCGGTCTTGAGATGGCCATACATCTTGCCTTCGAAGTGCTGCTCCAGCTCGGGAATAGAGCGACCCGTCACCCCTGACATCAGGGTCAACAGGTTGGATACCCCTGGCTTGTTCTGTGGGTCAAAGCGCACCACGGCAGGCTCGTCAGAGTCAGTCACTGCTCGCTTGATCTTCTTGACGATCTGCTTGGTATCTTCCAGCAGGCCGATAAAGTTGGCCTCGTTGTCGTCGGACTTGGACATCTTCTTGGTCGGATCTTGCAGGCTCATTACCCGCGCCCCTTCGGTCGGAATAAAGGGCTCCGGCAGGGTGAATACGTCGCCGTACAGATTATTGAACCGGGTGCAGATGTCGCGGGTCAGCTCCAGGTGCTGCTTCTGGTCGTTGCCGACCGGCACCTGATTAGCCTGATAGAGCAGGATGTCAGCGGCCATCAGCACCGGATAACCGAACAGGCCGACGTTGACGTTGTTCTCAAAACGGGCGGACTTATCCTTGAACTGGGTCATCCGCGACAGCTCACCCATCTGGGTGTAGCAGTTAAGGATCCAGCCCAGCTCGGCGTGCTGCGGCACGTGAGACTGGATAAAGACAGTGCTCTTCTTGGGATCGATACCAACCGCCAGATAGAGCGCGGCGGCATCGAGACAGGCCTTGCGCAGGGCCTGTGGATCTTGACGGGTAGTGATGGCGTGCAAGTCGACGATGCAGTAGAGGCAGTCGTACTCATCTTGCATGTTGACCCACTGACGCAGCGCCCCCATGTAGTTGCCGATGGTCAGTTGACCGGAGGGTTGCGCCCCGCTCAATACGATTGGTTTGGTCATAAGCGTAATAATCCTTGTGATACAGCCAGCCCGGCAGCGCGGTTAGTACAAGAGCGCATCGAGCTGGGAAAAGTGTTCGAACACCCAGTCTGGATGGGAGTCGGCGATGGGGCGGCCATAGTTGTAGCCGTAGGTGAGGCCCACCACCTTGATGCCGGCAGCCTTGGCCGCCAGCACGTCATTTTCGGAGTCGCCCACCATCAGGGTGCGCGCCGGGCTCACCCCCAACGCCTGGCAGGCGTGCAGCAGCGGCTCAGGGCTCGGTTTTTTAACGGGCACACAGTTACCGCCAAGCCAGAGCGCAAAACAGCCGCTGATGCCCAGGGCATCGAGAATGGGGGCTACGAAATCGCTCGGTTTGTTGGTCACTACCGCTTGGCGGTAACCGAGCGCTTGCAGGCGATGCAGGCTCTGGGCCACCCCGTCATACATGGCCAGCCCTTGCAGCAGGCAACTATTGTAGTGCTGGAAAAAAATCGGGCGGGCCTTGGCAAACAGCTCAGGGTCGGCCTCGCGATAGGCGAGTGCCCGCTGGATCAGCTTATCGGCACCATTGCCGACCCAGGTACGAATGACAGCTTCATCTGCCGCGGCCAGCCCCAGATCGGTCAGGGTCAGATTGACCGCCAGTGCCAGCTGGGCGGCACTGTCGATCAGCGTCCCATCCAGATCGAACAGCACCAGGTCAAACACGCGATCAGCGTTTGACATGAGCCAGCTCCGCACGCATCTGGTCAATCACCGCCTTGTAGTCAGGCTGGCTAAAAATGGCCGAACCGGCGACAAACATGTCTGCACCTGCCTCGGCAATTTCACGGATGTTATCGACCTTGACCCCACCATCGATCTCAAGACGGATGTCGCGGCCGCTCTCGTTGATCAAACGGCGCACCTGGCGCAGCTTGTCGAGGGTGCCTGGGATAAAGCTCTGACCACCGAAGCCCGGGTTGACTGACATCAGCAAGATCACATCCAGCTTGTCCATCACATATTCAAGGCAGGAGAGCGAGGTGGCCGGATTGAGCACCAGACCGGCCTGGCAGCCCATCTCTTTGATAAGGCCCAAAGAGCGATCAAGGTGGTCGGAGGCTTCCGGATGGAAGGTGATGAGGGAAGCACCAGCCTTGGCAAAATCAGGAATGATGCGATCCACCGGTTTGACCATCAGGTGCACGTCGATGGGAGCCT
>JBOFSK010000006.1:0-6173 GCA_051651505.1 Aeromonas sp. | reverse complement strand
TGGTAATCGACGGCACAGTCCGCGGTAAGCTGGATCGCATGGCTGACGCGCTGCAATCTTGATTGGGGTATTAGAGCATGCAACTGAATTCCACTGAAATCGCCGAGCTTATCAAGCAGCGCATTGCGCAGTTTGATGTGAAAAGCGAAGCGCGTAACGAAGGTACTATCGTCTCTGTGAGCGACGGTATTATTCGTATTCACGGCCTGGCCGATGCCATGCAGGGTGAGATGATCGAGCTGCCGGGTAACCGCTACGCTCTGGCATTGAACCTGGAGCGTGACTCCGTCGGTGCGGTGATCATGGGTTCCTATGACGGTCTGTCAGAAGGAATGAAAGTAAAAGGGACTGGCCGCATTCTGGAAGTGCCGGTCGGTCGTGGTCTGTTGGGCCGGGTGTTGAACACCCTGGGTCAGCCGATCGACGGTAAAGGTCCGATTGACAACGATGGCTTCTCGCCAATCGAAGTGATCGCACCGGGCGTTATCGAGCGTAAATCGGTTGACCAGCCGGTCCAGACCGGTCTGAAAGCCATCGATGCCATGATCCCGATTGGTCGTGGCCAGCGTGAGCTGATCATCGGTGACCGTCAGGTGGGCAAGACCGCCATCGCGATCGACACCATCATCAACCAGAAAGATTCCGGCATTAAGTGTGTCTACGTTGCGATTGGCCAGAAGGCCTCTACCATCGCCAACGTGGTACGCAAGCTGGAAGAGCACGGCGCCCTGGCCAACACCATCGTGGTGGTCGCCTCTGCCTCTGAAGCGGCTGCCCTGCAGTACCTGGCTCCCTATGCCGGTTGCTCCATGGGTGAGTACTTCCGTGACCGCGGTGAAGACGCGCTGATCATCTATGATGACCTGTCCAAGCAGGCTGTTGCTTATCGCCAGATCTCTCTGCTGCTGCGCCGTCCGCCAGGACGTGAAGCTTATCCGGGTGACGTTTTCTATCTGCACTCCCGTCTGCTCGAGCGTGCCGCTCGCGTTAACGCCGAGTACGTAGAGAAGTTCACCAAGGGGGCCGTGAAAGGCCAGACCGGTTCGTTGACCGCGCTGCCAATCATCGAAACCCAAGCGGGTGACGTATCAGCCTTCGTGCCGACCAACGTGATCTCTATCACCGATGGTCAGATCTTCCTGACGTCACAGCTGTTCAACTCCGGTATTCGTCCGGCGGTTGACCCGGGTATCTCCGTATCCCGTGTCGGTGGTGCTGCCCAGACCAAGATCGTCAAAAAGCTGTCTGGTGGTATTCGTACTGCATTGGCCCAGTATCGCGAACTGGCCGCATTCGCCCAGTTCTCTTCTGATCTGGACGAGGCGACTCGCAAGCAGCTGGATCACGGTGTGAAAGTGACTGAGCTGATGAAGCAGAAGCAGTACTCTCCGATGAGCGTTGCCCAGCAGTCGCTGGTACTGTTCGCCGCCGAGAAAGGCTATCTCTCTGATGTCGAGCTGAACAAGATCGTCGACTTCGAAGCCGCTCTGCTCTCTTACGCTAATACCCAGCATGGTTCGCTGATGGCTGAAATCAACGCCAAGGCCGACTACAACGACGCGATCGTTGGCAAGCTGACTGCGTTGCTGGATAACTTCAAGGCAACCCAGACCTGGTAAGCGTGTGTGGCAGCGCAAGCTGCCACCTGATGGAGAGTAAGAGATGGCCGGCGCAAAAGAGATACGTAACAAGATCGGGAGTGTGAAAAACACTCAAAAGATCACCGGCGCGATGGAAATGGTAGCAGCAAGCAAAATGCGCCGTGCGCAGGAACGCATGTCTGCCAGCCGTCCGTACGCTGAAACCATGCGCAAGGTGATCGGCCATATCGCCCAGGGTAACTTGGAATACAAGCATCCCTACCTCATCGAACGTGAGGTTAAGCGAGTGGGTTACATCGTCGTCTCCACCGACCGTGGCCTGTGTGGTGGTCTGAACATCAACCTGTTCAAGGCTGCCATCAATGATATGAAGCAATGGAGCGAGAAAGGGGCCAAGGTTGACTTGGCGCTGATCGGTAACAAGGCCTCCAACTTCTTTGAACGGCACGGCGCCAAGGTGCAAGCTCATGTCGCAGGACTGGGCGATAACCCGAGCGTCAATGACCTGATTGGTTCAGTCAAGGTCATGCTGCAGGCTTACGATGACGGTGAGATTGACAGGCTGTATCTGGTGTACAACAAGTTCGTCAACACCATGGTGCAGCAACCACGGGTCGATCAACTGCTGCCTTTGCCCGTAACGGAAGACAGCAAGCTCGCCAAGAAACACCTTTGGGATTACCTCTATGAGCCGGATCCCAAAACACTGCTCGATACCCTGTTGACCCGTTATGTCGAATCTCAGGTTTATCAGGGTGTGGTAGAAAACTTGGCAAGTGAACAGGCAGCCCGAATGGTTGCCATGCAAGCCGCGACTGACAACGCCGGCAACCTGATCAACGATCTGCAACTGGTGTACAACAAGGCCCGTCAGGCCAGTATTACCCAGGAATTGACAGAGATCGTCTCTGGTGCTGCTGCGGTGTAAGGCAATGGTTATCAAAGGTTTAGAGGATTTGACATGAGTAACGGTTTCATCGTCCAAATCATCGGCGCTGTGGTGGACATCGAGTTCCCGCAGACTGCCGTGCCCCAGGTGTACGACGCAGTGACCGTCGTCAGCGAAGGTCAAGGTCAGGGTCTGGTGCTGGAAGTTCAGCAGCAGATCGGTGGCGGCGTCGTTCGTTGCATCACCATGGGCTCCTCCGACGGTTTGCGTCGTGGGTTGGAAGTAAGTAATAGCGGTAAATCCATTCAGGTGCCGGTCGGTGTATCGACCCTGGGTCGGATCATGAACGTACTGGGTGAGCCAATCGACGAGAAAGGTCCGATCGGTGAAGAAGAGCGCTGGTCTATCCACCGCGCTGCCCCCAGCTACGAAGATCAGTCCAACAGCAACGACTTGCTGGAGACCGGCATCAAGGTTATCGACCTGGTATGTCCGTTCGCCAAGGGTGGTAAGGTTGGTCTGTTCGGTGGTGCCGGTGTAGGTAAAACCGTCAACATGATGGAGCTGATCCGTAACATCGCGATTGAACACAGTGGTTACTCTGTGTTCGCCGGTGTTGGTGAGCGTACCCGTGAGGGTAACGACTTCTACCACGAGATGATGGAGTCCAACGTACTGGACAAAGTATCTCTGGTTTACGGTCAGATGAACGAGCCGCCCGGAAACCGTCTGCGCGTGGCGCTGACCGGTCTGACCATGGCTGAGAAGTTCCGTGACGAAGGTCGTGACGTGCTGTTCTTCGTGGACAACATCTACCGTTACACCCTTGCCGGTACTGAAGTATCTGCACTGCTGGGCCGTATGCCTTCCGCAGTAGGTTACCAGCCGACCCTGGCCGAGGAGATGGGTGTTCTGCAAGAACGTATCACCTCCACCAAGACCGGTTCCATCACCTCCGTTCAGGCCGTTTACGTCCCTGCGGATGACTTGACCGACCCGTCTCCGGCGACCACCTTCGCCCACCTGGATGCGACCGTGGTACTGTCCCGTCAGATCGCGGCACTGGGTATCTACCCGGCCGTTGACCCGCTGGACTCTACCTCTCGTCAGCTGGATCCGTTGGTGGTTGGTAAAGAGCACTACGAGACCGCTCGTGGGGTTCAGACCGTACTGCAGCGCTACAAAGAGCTGAAGGACATCATCGCCATTCTGGGTATGGATGAACTGTCAGAAGAAGACAAACTGACTGTAGCCCGCGCCCGTAAGATCGAGCGTTTCCTGTCCCAGCCGTTCTTCGTAGCAGAAGTGTTTACCGGTTCTCCGGGTAAATACGTGCCACTGAAAGAGACCATCCGTGGTTTCCAGGGCATCCTGAAAGGCGAGTATGACGATCTGCCCGAGCAGGCGTTCTACATGGTTGGCGGTATCGACGAAGTCGTCGAGAAAGCCAAGAAACTGTAAGCCTCGATAGGAGGGCCTATGGCTGAGATATCCTTTCACCTCGATGTAGTTAGCGCCGAAGGAAGCTTGTTTTCCGGTCGTGTGCAAGCGGTCCAGGTATCAGGCTCCGAAGGTGAGCTGGGTCTCCGTCACGGTCACGCCCCACTACTGACTGCCATCAAGCCAGGTCTGGTTCGTCTGGTTAAATTGAATGGCACAGAAGATGTGTTGTATATCTCCGGCGGTATGCTGGAAGTGCAGCAGGAGTCCGTGACTGTGCTGGCGGACACTGCGATTCGTGCCAATGACTTGGATGAGGTGAAAGCCAAAGAAGCCAAGCGTGCAGCCGAAGAGCGGATCCACAGCTCCCATGGTGATATCGACTACGCCCAGGCCGCCACCGAGCTGGCCAAGGCGATGGCTCAATTGCGGGTCATCGATATCGTCAAAAAGAATTACCGCTAATCACGGTGATGCAAAAAGCGACCTTCGGGTCGCTTTTTTTTTGCCTGTTCGATAGACTCCGCCGAGTATTTCCACACAAGTTCAAGGTCGAAGCCATGTCTCTCAACGTCGTGATCCTGGCTGCGGGTAAGGGTACCCGCATGCGTTCCGCTCTGCCCAAGGTACTGCACCCGGTAGCCAACAAGCCCATGGTTTCTCATGTGATCGATACTGCCCGCCAGGTCGGTGCCGAGCAGCTGCATCTGGTCTATGGCCACGGTGCCGAGCTGTTGCAGGAGCGGATCGTCGCCGCTGATGTGAACTGGGTACTGCAGGCACAGCAGCTGGGCACCGGTCATGCGGTCGCCCAGGCCATCCCGTTCTGGCAGGATCAAGACGACGTGCTGGTGCTCTACGGCGACACCCCGCTGATCCAGCCAGAGACCCTGCAACGGCTGCTGGCTGCCAAGGCAAGCGATGGCATGGCACTGCTGACCGTGGTGCTGGACAACCCCACCGGCTATGGCCGTATCGTCCGTGAAAATGGTCAGGTGGTCGGCATCGTTGAGCAGAAAGATGCCAACGCCGAACAGCTGACCATCCGTGAAGTGAACACCGGCGTGCTGGTGGCCAACGGCGGTCAGCTGCGCAGCTGGCTGTCGCGGCTGGACAACAAGAATGCTCAGGGCGAGTTCTACCTGACCGACGTGATCGCCATGGCGCACGCCGATGGCTGCCCGATTGCGGCGGTCCATCCGGATCATGCTGCCGAGGTGGAAGGGGCCAACAACCGGGTCCAGCTGGCTGCCCTTGAGCGCAGCTATCAGCAGATGCAGGCCGAGAAGTTGATGATCGCCGGTGCGACCCTGATCGATCCGGCTCGCTTCGATCTGCGCGGTACTCTTGAGATCGGTGAAGAGGTGGTGATCGACGTCAACGTCATCATCGAAGGCAAGGTCGTCTTGGGCAATCATGTGCGCATCGGTGCCGGTGCTGTGCTGAAGGATTGCGTCATTGGCGATCACACCGAGGTGAAGCCTTACTCCGTCATCGAAGGTGCCGAGATTGCCGATCAGTGCTCGGTCGGTCCGTTTGCCCGGCTGCGCCCGGGAGCCGTGCTGGAACAGGATGCCCACGTCGGCAACTTTGTCGAGATCAAGAAATCCCGGCTGGGGGTTGGTTCCAAGTGTGGTCACCTTACCTATCTGGGGGATGCTGACGTCGGTGCCAAGGTGAATATCGGTGCCGGTACCATCACCTGCAACTACGACGGCGTGAACAAGTTCCAGACCATCATCGAAGATGATGTGTTCGTCGGTTCCGATACCCAGCTGGTGGCGCCGGTGCGGATCGGCAAGGGGGCGACCCTGGGGGCCGGTTCCACCATTACCAAGGATGTCGCCGAGAACGAGTTGGTGATCACCCGGGTGCCCCAGCGTCACATCAAAAACTGGGCTCGCCCGGTCAAGAAGAAGTGATGCCCGATCAATAAAATAGAACCGGCGCCTGATGGCGCCGGTTTTATATTGGTGGCTCGCTGACGGTGTCTGTTGATTGCCGAGCCGCGATGACGCGGTTGTTACAGGCGTTTTAGCCTCTCTGGCAGGGCTGCCAACGCCTGCTCCTTGGCCTTGACGGAGGCGAACTGCTTGCCGGGTTGTTGCACCACGGTATGGACGAAGATCAGCTGCTTGCCCGGTTTGCTGGCCCAGCCGACGAACCAGCCGATCTGCTGATCGCGGTTGAGGCTGCCATCTTGCTTCTTCAGGTAGCCCATGCCGGTCTTGCCGTGGATCTGC
>JBOFSK010000005.1:0-5424 GCA_051651505.1 Aeromonas sp. | reverse complement strand
CTTATGTCTCGATGCTGGTGGGCAGTTATATCCTCACCTTCGGGATACTGCTGCTCTGTAACCAGCACCGGGCGCTGGCGTTGCGCTATCAGGCCAGCCATGACTCCCTGACCGGCTTGTTCAATCGCCGTGGCTTTATGGACAGTCTGGCCCGGGGGCGGCCTGCGCAGCAGGGGGCGCTGGTGGTGCTCGATCTGGATGATTTCAAGCAGATCAACGATCGGCATGGTCATGAGGCGGGCGATCGGGTGCTGGTGCGGGTTGGGCTGGCGCTGCGCGAGCTGGAAGGGGTATTGGTCGGTCGCTTTGGTGGTGAGGAGTTTGTGCTGTTGTTTCGCCATGCCAGCGCAGACGAGGCACTCGCGCGCTGCCAGGCTCTGCTGGTTGAGTTGGCGGCCAGCAAGGTGGAGGGGATCCCTATCACTGTCAGTATGGGGGTCGCTCACTGGCAGGGGCAGTGGCATTTTGACCGTCTGTTTAGCCTCGCGGATGACGCGCTCTATCGGGCCAAACGGGAAGGCAAAAACCGCGTCTTTCAGGCCGCCTGAACCATAGAAACAAGCAGGGCGCCCTTATCTGCGCCCTTTTTGTTGCCACTTGGATCATGCTTGGGGTCTGTGCCTTGACGCTGGGGAACAAGTCAGGCCAAGACGTCTGCCGTCACCGAGAGGGGGGGATGGCGGTTTGCTGATTTGATGGCGTGATGGCTAGAATGACCTGTCAAAATACGGCTGCAGCAGGTAAAATGCGCCCCCTTCGTTCGATGCCCGCAGCAGAGCACTGGTTGTTTCATACGCGCGCTCGCAGCCCCCACAGAGAGTAACGGATATGTCCATCAACTGGTTCCCCGGTCACATGCACAAGGCCCGCAAAGAGATTGCCGAGGTCATGCCCCAGGTCGATGTCATCATCGAGATGCTCGATGCTCGCATCCCCTTCTCCAGCGAGAATCCGCTGGTGCCTGAACTGCGTGGTGATACCCCGGTGATCAAGGTGCTGAACAAAGCCGATCTCGCCGATCCCGCCATCACCGAACTGTGGGTGGCGCACATGGAGAAAGAGAAGGGGATCAAGGCGCTGCCGCTGACCCAGCAAGAGCCGGAGAAGATCAAGCAACTGCTGACTCTGTGCCACGAGATGTTGCCGGATCGCAATTTTGAGCTGCGCGGGGTGCGGGCCATGATCATGGGCATCCCCAACGTGGGCAAATCGACCCTGATCAACACCCTGGCGGGCCGCATTATTGCCAGAACCGGTAACGAGGCGGGGGTAACCAAGTCCCAGCAACGGATCAAGCTCGATAACCATGTCATCCTGACCGATACCCCGGGCTTTCTGTGGCCCAAGCTCAACCCGCCCTCTTGCGGCTATCGCTTGGCGATCACTGCCGCCATCAAGGATACGGTGTTCGACTATGCCGATATCGCCATGTTTGCCGCCGATTACTTTATCAAGGCCTACCCGGAGCGGATCAAGGCGCGCTACCAGATCACCGATCTGCCAGAAACCGAGATCGAACTGCTGGAGATGATCGCCCGTCAGCGCGCCTTTGTGCGCAAAGGCGGCCTGGCGGACTTGCACAAGGCATCCGAGATCCTGATCAACGAATTTCGCTCAGGTCTACTTGGCCGGATCTCGCTGGAAACCCCGGAGATGGTCAGTGTCGAAATCGTGACGGCGGCAGAAGAGGCGGCGCAAAAAGCACAAGAGAAAGCGGAGCGGGAAGAGGAGCGCCAAGCGCGAGCCCGTCGCAAATACGCCAGAAAGCGTCAAAAATAACGAATAACGAATAACGAATAACGAATAACGAATAACGATTAACATTGACGGTTGGCATGCTGGCCGACCAGCGCCAGATCAACAAGGGGAGCCATGGCTCCCCTTGTTGATCTTGGCGATCGCCATGAGCCAAACGGCTTATTGCTGCTGGATCACCCAGATCTGGAAGGCTTTGCGGGTCTCGCTATCGGCCTTGTTGTACCAGTTCTGCAGTTCGGTCAGGGCTTGCGGATTGCTCTGGGCTTTGCTTGGGGCAACGTTAACCGGGGCGCTGTTTGCCGCCATCACCGCCGCAGAAGAGACCATCACAGGCGCTGGCTGGTTGAATGCTTTGCCCAGCTTGAGCAGCTCTTGCTGATAGTCACGGCTGAGCTGAAAGCCTTCGACTTTGGGCATCACAAACTGTTCGCTGCTGATCCGTTGGCCCGTCACCTGGTCTTTGAGGGCGACGTTTTGTTCCTTGAGGAACTGCTTGGCTTCTTCAGCATTACGCGGCTTTTTATAGTCCAGCACCAGCTGCTGCTGGTCGGCCGCGGTGAAGTCGATCACCAGCGGCTCGGCGGTCACCAGCTTGATCTCGTTACGGGTGGAGTAGTTGCCCTCAAAGGCGATCACCAGCTGATGCTTACCGGCGCTTAACGGGAAGCGATCGGTTCTTTCCAGCAGCTTGGGATTGATTGATTGACCGTCGATCAGCTGAACCACATAGGGACTGCTTACTTCCAGTTGGGCATTGGCCAGGGCGCTGGAGCCCCAGCATAGCGCGGCGATCGCGGGTACCAGAACAGTCAGTTTCATCTTATCTCCTTGAACAGTCAGGCGATTGCCCGCTGAAAACAGGGGCGTATTTTTACAGGTTTGCCTCAGACCAGCAATGGCTCTTTGCCCGGGGTCACTCAATGCGCCGGGTAAAGGGCGGCAGCGCATCGAGCAGCCCCTGGCCATAACGCTTGGTGAGCAAGCGTCGATCGAGAATTGTGACCCGGCCCCGATCCGCCTCTTTGCGGATCAGGCGGCCGCAGGCCTGGATCAACTTGCGCGACGCCTCCGGCACCGTCAGTTGCAGGAACGGGTTGCCGCCGCGCTGCTCGACCCACTCGGCGGTGGCCGCTTCCACCGGCGAATTGGGTACCGCAAAGGGCAGCTTGGTGATCACCAGATTGGTCAGATAAATACCCGGCAAATCCAGCCCCTCCGAGAAGCTGCCAGTACCAAACAGAATGCTGGCCTGACCGCCATCGCATTTTTGTTTGTGCAAGGTGAGCAGGGCATTGCGCGAGGCTTCCCCCTGCACCAGCAAGGAGAGCCCCTTGCTGCGCAGCCCCGCTGCCACCTCATTCATCTGGCGGTAGGAAGAGAACAGCACCAGGCTGGCCTCCTTGCCTGCCAAAATGCGCGGCAGCACGCTGATCAGCTCGTCAGTAAAAGCGGGGGCGCTCGGTTCGTGGGCCATCTTGGGCAAATACAGCTCGGCTTTTTGATAATCAAAGGGGGAGCGCAGGCGCAGATAGCGGGTGCCGTCGTGCTCTTTTAGCCCGACCTGATGGCGAAAATAGCCAAATGACGAGAGGGCGGTCAGGGTGGCTGACACCAGCACGGCCCCCAGGCATTTTGACCACAGCCACTCTTCTAGCAGATAACCCACCTCGATGGGGGAGGCGTGCAGCCAGATATCGCCATCGTCACTCTTGGCCATCCAGCGGGCCAGCGGGGTCTTGCCGGTGGGGATCTGGCGCCCCAGCATCTCCCACAAGGCGCAGAAACTCTCCAGCCGCTGCAGGTGAAAACCGCTTTCCGCCAGCAGGGGTTCGGCCTCTTTGCGACGGATCTCGCCATCTTTCAGTGCTTCACCGATGGCGCTTTGCAGTTTGTCCAATGCCCGTAGCGCCTTTTTGCTCGACTCCTTGAGGTTTTCCGCCAGCATCGGCAGGGGATCGGGTAACACCCCGTCGGCAAAACGGTAGTGGGGTTCGCTGCCAAACAGCCGGTCATTGGCGCTGAGCCACTGCTCGACCGCTTTTAGATCGGGCTGGATCGATGCCAGCGCATCCTGCAGCTTGAGCTGGGGGTCGAGCAGGCTCTCTTTATTCAGGGTGCGGGCCAGCTTGCCGGCACTTTGCACCAGTTTTTCCAGCCAGCGGCGCGACCCTTTGACGCTGGCGGATGCCGCCCCGTGATCCCGGGCGATGGTGGGCAGGTGATGGGCTTCATCCAGCACATAAAAGCACTCATCGGGGGGCGGCAAGATGATGCCGCCGCCCATGGTGAGATCCGAGAGCAGCAGGGCATGGTTAACCACCAGCACATCGGCGCTGTCCATGTCGTTGCGGGCGCGGTGAAACGGGCACTGTTGATGGTGGCTGAGGGCCTTGTTGCAGCTGTGGCGATCGGCGGCAATGTGCTGCCAACTGGTGTCTGATATGGGTTCTGGCCAGTTATCTCGATCCCCGTCCCAGTTACCTTCGGTGTAGGCCTGCCACAGGCGGGCAAAACGATCTTTGTCGCTGTCTGACGGTTTATGTTTGCTCAAGGTGCCAAAGTCGATCTCGAAGTTGGCCATCTCGACCCCATTGGCTGCTTGCTCCAGCAGGTGTTCACAGCAGTAGCGCCCTCGCCCCTTGACCAGCATAAAGCGAAACGGCAGCTCGCTATGGCGATGGTAAAAGGGCAGGTCTTTATGGATTAGCTGCTCTTGCAGCGCCACGGTGGCGGTGGAGATCACCAGCTTCTTCTGGGCCAGCCGTGCCACCGGAATCGCCCCTTGCGCATAAGAGAGGGATTTACCGATGCCGGTGCCCGCCTCGGCCACCAGAATGCGCCGCTGCTGGTCATATTCCCCGGTCAGGGTTTTGGCTATCTCGGCCACCAGAAAATTTTGCTCTTTACGGGGCACAAAACCGGGTAAACCGTCGGCAATCTGACGGTAGGTATCGCGGATCGTGGCTTTGAGACGAGGAGAGAGCATGCAGGGGGGCCGTTAGCAGGTGAATAGAAGGCTAAGGATACCCGCAACCGGCGGTCGTGGTCGAGTTGGCCGCCGCCATTCCCCCCGGCGATGGCCGTAAAACCTTTTCTTTAACAGATTGCAAACAATTTTGTGCTATGGCCCCGGCAGATGAGATCTGGCTCACAAAACCTTGGCGCAGACTCTCATTTTTGGAAAAAGTTCCCGGTTTTTTCATTGCGGTTAAAAAAAACCGGTGATAGTCTCGGGGCCACAGTGATGCAAAGAACATCTCTAACAGACGTAATAACAATAACTTAGTGTTTAATTACAAAAGGCATTGGAAATCATGAAAAAGACAATTCTGGCAATCGCTATCCCGGCACTGTTCGCTTCTGCTGCTAACGCCGCTGTTATTTATGACAAAGACGGTACCACTTTCG
The DNA here is from genome assembly GCA_051651505.1 of Aeromonas sp. Taxonomy (GTDB): domain Bacteria; phylum Pseudomonadota; class Gammaproteobacteria; order Enterobacterales; family Aeromonadaceae; genus Aeromonas. Next base: position 258 of record JBOFSK010000005.1, on the reverse strand, counting down.
ACGTCTACGGCCGTGTGCAGGCTAACTACTTCGGTGAGTCCGGTGATGATTCTGCCGAGCTGAAAGGCTCCTCCCGTCTGGGTTGGAAAGGTAAAGTTGCCCTGAACAACACCTGGTCTGCCCTGGCGCGTACCGAGTGGCAAGTAGCTGCTGAAGACTCTGGTTATAAAACTAGCGATATCGACCCACGCCACATCTATGTCGGTTTTGACGGCTCCCAGTACGGTCAGTTCCTGTTCGGTCAGACCGATACCGCTT
>JBOFSK010000004.1:0-8028 GCA_051651505.1 Aeromonas sp. | reverse complement strand
ATATCTGCCTGCTCCCCGAGACGCAGGAAGGCAGGTAACAGGATCAGGGTAAACAGGGTGCTGCAACTCATACCGCCGACAATCACGGTGGCCAGCCCACGGTAGATTTCGCTGCCCTCACTTGGGCTTAACATCAGTGGCAGCATGCCAAAAATGCTGGTGAGGCTGGTCATGGCGATGGGGCGCATCCGGCTTTGCAGGGCATCGGCCACTGCCAGCTGGCGGCTCATTCCTGCTCGCTCTGCGGTGCGGGTCTGGTGCACCAGCAAAATAGCGTTGTTGACCACCAGTCCCAGCAGGATGACAAAGCCGATGATGGTGAGCAGATCCATCGGCAGCGGTACTAACAGACCACTCAGGTGCAGCGCCAGCACGCCGCCCACCGAGGCGAGCGGCAGGGTGAGCAGCACCAGCAGGGCATCCTTGAGGGAAGTAAAGACCCCCCACAGCAGCAACAGCAGGACCATGACGGCAAACAAAAAGATGGCAGCCAGATTGTCCATCGCCTGCTGCAAGCTGTCGGCGTTGCCGGCGATGCGCAGTTCGCCACCGGCGGGCAGCAGCGGGCGGATGGCGGCAAAGCTTTGGTTTTTCAGGGTGTCGATCACCTGCTCCATGGTCATGCCCTGCGGTGGGGCTATCTGCAAGCGGATACTGCGTCGTCCATCGGCCCGCAAGATGCTGGCGGGGCCCATGTCATGCTCTACGTGTACCAGCTCGCCAAGGGGGACGATGCGCCCGGATGGTGTCGCCAGTGGCACCGCCTTGAGTTCATCGGGATTGGCGGAGATCTGCCCCATCAGCATGATGTCGAGCCGCTCCTCACCATCGAAATATTCACCGACCCGCAAGCCGTCGCCAAAGGTCTGAATGATGACGGGCAGGGGGGTACGATCCCAGCCTATTTCCGCCAGTCGTCTGTCTTGCGGTACCAGCTTGAGCTCGGGGGCACTGAAATCGAGATCCGGCTCAGGCCGGATCTGGGCACCCGGCAGATCTTGCTTGAGGATCTTCATGCTGGCTTGTGCCGCTTGATAGAGTTCCGGCAGATGGCTCCCTTGCAGCAGTAAGGAGATACCATTTTCGCTGTCAAATCCGCCAAACAGCGAACCCTGGCCACCAAATACCCGGGTGTCGGGGATCCCCACCAGCAGCTGCTTCATCAACAGGCGCTCCAGCTCCTTGATGCGGGTCTCATCCTTGGGGCGTACCCCGATCTGGGCGCCCCCTGGATAGCGCAAGATGTAGTAGTTCTTGAGGGCGGGCTCCTGCTCCCCCTTCATATAGGGGGACAGGCGGGCGATCAGGGTATCGATCATCTCCTCGCGCTGGGCCTTGAGGTTGACCCCGGGGGTGAAGCTCATCCAGACATCTACGGCATCACGCTTCACATCAGGGAGATAGTCCATTTTTGGCAGCAGGGCCCAGGTGGCCAGGGTGGGCAGGCTCATCATCAGGATGATAATGGTCCAGCGTTGGCGGGGGGTTGCAGTCCTGCGGATCACCAAGCGGCTGGTGCGCTGCCATAGCGACTCATAGGGGTCAAGCAGGCGTTCACGCCCCATCCAGCGTGCGGCAACGGCCGGTAGCACAGTGACCGCGACTAGTGCAGAGACGGTGACAGCGCAGGCGATGGTTAATGCCAGATCGGCAAACAGTTGACCCTCTACATCGTTGAGCAGCAGCACCGGCAGGAAGATAGCGACCGTGGTAAGTGTGGACGCCACCAGTGCGGTCCACACCTGATGGGTGCCAGCCAGTGCTGCCTCGGCTTTGCCAAGATCCCCCCGTTCGTGGCGTCGGTAGATACTTTCCAATACGACGATCGCGGCATCCAGTACCATGCCGACGGCAAAGGCGATCCCTGCCAGCGAGATGATGTTGAGGGTGCGATCCAGCATCTTGAGCAAGCAGAAGGTGAGCATAATGCTGATGGGAATGGCGAGGGCAATCATCAGGGTCGCCTTGAGCTGGCGCAAGAAGACCCAGAGAATGGCGCAGGAGAGCAGTACCCCCAGTCCGAGATTGGCGGTGACCATGCCGATGGCGCGATTGATGTAGAGGGAGGCATCGAAAGACTGCTCCATATGCAGCCCGGCTGGCGCCAGCACCTCGCGGTTGAGATCGTTCACCTTGAGCTTGATCGCCTCCAGCGCCGCCAGGGCATTGGCACCGCTCTCCTTGAAGATCTGGGCGGCAATGGCGGTGTTACCATTTTGAATCCGCAGTACCGGGTTCTCCTCTCGCGCCAGCCTGACCTCTGCCACATCCCGCAGATAGATGGGCAGGCCATTGCGCCAGTCCACCACCTTGTCTCCCAGGGTTTGCACATCGTAGCGCCCGGCGACCCGCAACTTGTACTCCCAGCGGCCGATATCGAGGGTGCCGGCGGATACATCCCAGCCAGCCGTCGCCCGACTAGCGAGTACCGGGATCTCGACCCCCAGCTCGGCCGCTCGATAGGGGTCGAAGCGGATCTGGATCTGGCGCTCGTTAAGCCCCTGAATGTCCACGCTCGATACCCCGGGAATGCGCTCCAGCTCCGGTTTGATCCTGGCGTCTATCAGCGCCTGATGATCATCAATCACCCCTTTGGTGCCGGGCAGTTGCTGGATAAAAAAGAAGGTAAGGGTATCGTTGCTACTGTAGTTGTTGACGTAGGGGCCGCTGATGTTGTCGGGCAACCCGGAGACCCGGTTTAGCCGTGAAATCACATCGAGCTGGGCCCGTTGCATGTCGGTGCCGAGGGCAAACTCCAGATCGATCTCGGTGAAACCCGGATAGCTGTTGCTGTTAAGGCTCTTGAGCCCCTGTACGCCCTGCATCTCCTGCTCGATGGGGTCGGTTATCTGTGACTCCATCTCTTGTGGTGAGGCCGAGCGCCAATTCACCGAGATATTGAGGTGCGGGCGGTCGATGTCAGGGAATAGCTGGATCGGCAATCCCCGGATGCTGAGCAGGCCCAGCAGGAAAATAAGTACGATCGAGATCGCCACCCAGATGGGGCGTTCGATCGCCGTTTTGGCGAGGTTCATTCACTCTTCCTGAGTTGTTGTTATCGGCCATTCCGCTGGCCTTGCTTCCAAAGCCCCTGCAACAGGGACTCAAGCATTTAACTGGAATTCTCCCGGCTTGTAAATGCATGGTTAACAAACAAAAAAACCGGCCACGAGGGCCGGTTTGGTACAGGTTTGCCAGGGGATCAGGCGGCGTGATCGACCTGGCTCGGCTGGGAGAATCCTTCCAGCTCGCCCGGGGCGAAATTGTCTACCTGAATCGCCTCGTAGCGCAGGGCATCGGCGGCCAGCAGTTTATCCGCTTCGTCCTTGCTCAGGATGGATGAGGCAAGGGCGGCAGCCACCAGCTCCGGCAGGGCCATCTTGCGGGGCAGTTTGCCCTCTTTTTGGGCTTGCACCAGCTTCTTCTCATAGGGCAGTACCGTCACCATGGCCAGGAAGGCGCGATCCATCAAACCGACTGGGTCTGCATTATCCTTGCCCACGTAGCACAGCGCCGTCAGACGGTTGCGAAACTCCCCCGGTTTCATCATGGCCAGACAGATGGCGTGGCAGCGATCGTCTGCTGGCATCTGGTAACCGACACCAAACGGGAACACCACCCGCTTGAGCACGGCGCCCACCACCTTGTTCGGGAAGTTTTGGAAGAAACCTTCGAACGCCTTGCCAATCAGGTAAAGGTTGCGCTCCACCGCGTACTGCACGAACGGCAGATCGGAGACCATGCGACCCTCATCCTCATAATGTTTGAGGGTGGATGACGCCAAATAAAGGTGACTCAGTACGTCACCCAGACGAGCGGAGATCATCTCCTTACGTTTGAGTTCGCCCCCCAGCATCAGCATGGACACATCGGCACACAGGGCCAGCCCTTTACTCATCCGAGCCAGCTGCTTGTAGTAGCGGGCGGTTTCGCCCCCCACTGGCGCGTTGTTGAACTGGCCCAGAGTCAGCCCCTGGAACAGGGAGCCGAAGAAGTTGCTAGCACCAAACGCAATGTGCTTGACCAGCAGGCCGTCAAACTTCTCGAGGCCCCGCTCGAAATCAGGATCGGCCGCGGCCTCCATCTCGCCAAACACATAAGGATGGCAACGGGTGGCACCTTGTCCGAAGATCATCAGGTTGCGGGTCAGGATGTTGGCCCCTTCCACCGTGATGGCGACCGGGATGCCCATATAGGCGTAGCCGGTGTAGTTTTTCGGGCCGAGCTGGATGGCACGACCGGCGTGGATGTCCATGGAATCATCCATAACCTGGCGCGCCATTTCGGTCATATGGTACTTGGAGATGGCGGTGACAATGGCGGGTGCCTGGCCCAAGTCCAGCGCCCCGGCCGTCATCCGACGGGCCCCCTCCAGCTGATAGGTGAGGCCGCCGATACGGGCCAGCGCCTCTTGCACCCCTTCAAATTTGCCGATGGACATGCCGAACTGCTTGCGCACGTAGGAGTAAGCGCCGGCGGTGCGGCTTGCCATGTGACCACAGGCGGTACCCAGCGCAGGCAACGAGATGCCGCGCCCGGCAGAGAGGCATTCGACCAGCATGCGCCAGCCGCGGCCGGCGTAATCCGGGCCACCAATGATCCAGTCAAGGGGAATGAACACATCCTTGCCGAAGGTCGGACCGTTCATAAAGGCCAGTCCCATCGGGTAGTGGCGATCGCCAACCCGCACCCCCGGGTGGCTGGTGGGGATCAGGGCACAGGTGATGCCCAGCTCTTCTTTGTCACCCAGCAGTTTTTCTGGGTCATAGAGTTTGAACGCCAGCCCCAGCACGGTGGCGCGGGGCGCCAGGGTGATGTAGCGCTTGTTCCAGTTGAGGCGAATACCCAGCACCTCTTCACCCTTGTGCATCCCTTTGCAGACAATGCCCTTGTCAGGAATGGCGCCTGCATCGGAGCCCGCTTCCGGCCCGGTCAGGGCAAAGCAGGGCACCTCTTTACCGTTGGCCAGCCCCGGCAGCCAGAAATCTTTCTGGGCCTGGGTGCCGTAGTGCATCAGCAGCTCCCCCGGGCCAAGGGAGTTGGGCACCATGACGGTGACCGCCACGCTCAGGCTCTTGGTGGCGATGCGGGTGACGATGGTGGAGTTGGCAATCGCCGAGAACTCACGGCCGCCGTAGGATTTCGGGATGATCAGCGAGAAGAAGCCTTCTTTCTTCAGGTAGTCCCACACCGGCTCTGGCAGATCTTTGGTTTCGTTGACGATCTTGAAGTCATCAACCATGGCGAGCAGGGTTTCGACCTGATTGTCGATAAAGGCCTGCTCTTCGGCGCTCAGTTCGGCTTTGCCGTAACCGTGCAATTTTTTCCAGTTCGGGTTGCCGCGAAACAACTCGCCATCCCACCAGACGGAGCCAGCTTCCATGGCCTCCCGCTCGGTAGCTGACAAAGGCGGCAGTATCTTTTTGAAGATGCCAAACACCGGACGGGTTACCACCTTTTTGCGGATGGCAGGCACGCCGAGCACCACGGCTATCGCCAGCACCAGCAGGACAAGCAATGTGATCATAGCGAAGTTCCTTTTATTTCACTGTTTTCATTGATTTATTGTTGGTTGTTACACAGCCAGGGAGAGCCTGGTTGACTCCACTGGCGCACCGACACCGGACGCCAGATAAGGAATAACGTTGCGCACCAGCCCTTCCACATCGAGCTGCTGGCCAAAGTCGGCCAGAGCGATGTCGCGTAGGGCATCAGCAGAGGCCATGGTGAATACGACCGTGCCCAGAGTGAAGTGCAGCCGCCAGAACAAATCGGCCGGTGATAGGGCTGGATTGGCCTTGGAGATGGCCTGAGTGATCCGCATCAGAATAGGGCCGTAGTGGGCGGTGATAAAGCGGCGCAGGTGGCCTTGGCTGTCGATATAGCCGCGCCCGAGCAACTGCATAAAGATGGCAGGGCCGTTGGCCCGCACCGCCGAGAGTTTCATCAGGGGGTCGACAAAGCTTTCAAACAGTTGCAGCAGGGTCAGCTGCTCTTGCGCCATCAGCACCTGCAGACGGGCATCAAGATCCGGCATGAACAGGCTGAGGTAGCGGTCGAGCACCGCCTGGATCAGCTCCTTTTTAGAGCCGAAGTGATAGTTCACTGACGCCAGATTGACGTCGGCTTCGCTGGTGATCAGACGCAAAGAGGTGTCGGCGAATCCTCGCTCGGCAAACAGCACTTCAGCAGCATCGAGAATACGGTTTTTGGTATCGATTTTACTCACTGGACACCTCACTTAAACGAATGTTTAAAAAGTACGTTTCACAACCTAAAGTGTCAAGAGAATGTGAATGGGTGTTAGTGAAATGTTTTTTACGTGAAAAGGCGAAGCGAGCGGAACTTAGTGAACAAGCAGGACTCTATATCTATGCCACTGCAATTAAACATTAAGTCTCGCCCAACCTGCACCATGCTAGTTGGGCCTTTTTTTGCGCATGTTTTACACCTGAGGTTGCGATTGGTTCGCGGGTTGCGGCTAACAAATCGCCGCAGGGGAGGAGGCGTTCGGGGGAAAGGATCAGCTCAGCCATTACGCCAAGGCCCGCTTAGCGTGGCGATTTGTGTGACCCGGCGTGACCCACCCTGCTGCTCTTTGTTATGCTGCCCCTCTTAAGATCTGAAGGGGATAGCAGATGAAGTACCCGGTCGATACCCACACTCACACCATTGCCAGCACCCACGCTTACAGCACCATCCACGACTATCTGGCCATTGCCAAGGCCAAGGGCATCACCCTGTTTGCCACCACCGATCACGGGCCAGAGATGGCCGATGCCCCTCATGTTTGGCACTTTGCCAACTTGCCAATCCTGCCAAGAGTGGTGGATGGGGTCGGGATCCTGCGGGGTATCGAGGCCAACATCAAAAACCTGGAGGGGGAGATCGACTTCCCCGAGCGGTACGAGTCGCGCCTCGACATGATCATGGCGGGCTTTCATGAACAGGTATTCCCTCCCTGTGATCAGGCCGCCCACACCCAAGCCATGATCAACGCCATCAAGAGTGGCCGGGTCGATATGATCAGCCACCCGGGTAACCCTGCCTTCCCCATCGATATTCGCGCAGTGGTCAAGGCGGCGGCTGACTATCGGGTGGCACTCGAGATCAACAACTCCTCCTTCATTCACTCGCGCCCGGGTAGCGAAGGCAACTGCCGCGCCATCGTGGAAGCCGCGCGAGATCTGGGGGCCTATCTCACCTTCGGCTCCGACTCACACATCGCCTTCAGCCTCGGTGATGTTGACCACTGTCACCGACTGGTGACCGAGGCGGGGTTTCCGCAAGAGCGGATCTTGGTGCGCTCCCCCCGTGCCCTGCTCGATTTTCTTGAAAGCCGAGGCCGTGCCCATATTCCCGAGTTTGCCGAGTTGTAGGCATGGGCTAAAGCGTTGCCCTTGGCGGGAAAGGGCCAAGGGCCGCCCCCTGCTCTGTGCATCAGGCATGTAGCTGTTTCAAGCATTGGCTGCAGATAACTCTTATATCGATAGGGCGGGATGATTGGAACATTGCACGTTTTTTTAAGATAGGATGGCAGGGTTTCAATCGATTATTTCGTTGAGCCGTTATGGTGTTAGCACTGTCATACAAGGTGAGCAGGTTGGCCAATGCGCCGTCAGCCAGTCTTTAGCCGGTCAATCAAGGAGACACTCTGATGGAAACACATGACCAGAAAATTGACACCATGCGTGAAGAGCTTATGCAGCAGGAACGCAAACAGGCCCACGACAAGTGGCAAGCCAGGGTCGATGAGCTGCAACAGATACGGGGTGGGCAGACACAACCGGAGGCGCTGGCTGAGTAGTCTGCGATGCGCGGCTGACGTAGCGTACTCGTTACAGCTACCATCTATGTATAAAACCACCGACCGCCAAGAGGTCGGTGTTTTTTTATCGAGAGACACGGATTTGTCGTAGGGTATGACGGGGGGAGGGGCACTGCATCGTGCTCCCCTTATTCTCGAAAAATAGAGGCACAACAGGGGCATTCATCTTTGGTGCGCGAACCATGGCGCAGCTTGTTCAC
>JBOFSK010000003.1:0-3953 GCA_051651505.1 Aeromonas sp. | reverse complement strand
GAGTAAACCATAGGGTTCCTCAGCTCGCTGATAAGTGACCCACTCTGTCCCGCGGGACAGCTCTGTCTCAACACCGTTTTGTGTTGGCCCGGCCCCATGAATGCGAACCGGATTGCTGGTGCACTGAGAGTCGCAAACGGTGTGAAATACTCTCAGTCTACAGCGCAAAAAGGCTGGTGAACGAATATTCACCAGCCCTAGCCTGTTTTAGCAGGCTAATCTACATAAATGCAGATTATTTGATCTCAACAGAAGCACCAGCTTCTTCAAGCTGCTTCTTCAGAGCTTCAGCTTCATCCTTAGCGATGCCTTCTTTCAGGTTCGCAGGAGCAGCTTCTACCAGGTCCTTGGCTTCTTTCAGGCCCAGACCGGTGGCAGCACGTACAGCTTTGATAACGGCAACTTTGTTGGCGCCAGCAGCAGTCAGTACTACGTCAAATTCGGTTTTCTCTTCTACTGCTTCAGCAGCCGGACCGGCAGCAACAGCAACAGCGGCAGAAACGCCGAACTTCTCTTCCATAGCTTCGATCAGCTCAACGACTTCCATTACGGACAGGGAAGCAACGGCTTCGATGATTTGGTCTTTAGTGATAGACATGACAAAAATTCCTGATGTTGAATAAACTCAAACAGCCTAGATAGGCGAGAATCAAGCAGCAGCTTGCTTCTGATCACGCACAGCAGCGATGGTACGAACAAGCTTGCCAGCAGCAGCTTCTTTCATAGTAGCCATCAGCTTCGCAATTGCTTCGTCGTAAGTCGGCAGCGTGGCCAGACGATCAATTTGTGCAGCGGCGATAAACTCACCGTTAAAAGCGCCAGCCTTGATTTCGAACTTTGGGTTCGCTTTAGCAAAATCTTTGAACAGACGAGCAGCAGCGCCCGCGTGGTCGTTAGAGAATGCAATCAAGGTAGGACCAGTCAAGACGTCGTTCAGGCACGCGTAATCGGTACCCTCAACAGCGCGACGCAGCAGAGTGTTACGTACTACACGTACATATACACCAGCTTCGCGAGCAGTTTTACGCAGGACGGTCATCTTATCAACAGTCACACCGCGTGAATCGGCGATAACAGCTGACAGGGCGCCTTTGGCAGCTTCGTTGACTTCAGCAACAATTGCCTTTTTGTCTTCGAGTCCCAATGCCATTGGCATAACTCCTGGATTGAATCTGAGTCTCATGACTCAGTACTGACACATCCCCCCTACCTTTACAACAGAGGGGAACGATGCGGTAGCAGGATTCCAGAAGAGAAATAGTCTTTCTCGCTGGGTTTCCGGCACCGTCTACGCAGGAAACATTAAGGCTTTGCAGCCTCCTGCGGTCTTGGACGGAGGTCGAAACCCCCAACCAATCAAGGCGCAAAATTATAGATTAAATTTTGCGCCTTGTAAAATCCATCAATTAGATCTTTGCTTCCAGAGAAGCTTGATCTACAGCAACACCGGCACCCATGGTGGTGGAGATGCTAACTTTCTTGATGAATACGCCTTTCGCGGAAGATGGCTTGCCTTTTTTCAGGGCAACCAGCACAGCTTCCAAGTTTTCTTTCAGCTGAGTTTCGTTGAAAGAAACCTTACCCAGAGTGGTATGGATGATACCATTCTTGTCATTACGGTAACGAACCTGACCGGCTTTAGCATTCTTAACTGCTTCAGCAACGTTAGGAGTTACAGTACCAACTTTCGGGTTTGGCATCAGGCCACGTGGGCCCAGGATCTGACCCAGTTGACCAACAACGCGCATGGCATCTGGGGATGCAATAACCACGTCGAAGTTCATCTCGCCTTTCTTAACCAGATCGGCCAGGTCATCCATACCTACCAGCTCAGCACCGGCTGCTTTAGCAGCTTCGGCGTTGGCGCCTTGAGTAAATACGGCAACGCGTACATCACGACCGGTACCGTGCGGCAGTACAGTAGCACCACGTACGTTTTGGTCAGATTTACGAGCGTCGATACCCAGGTTGACAGCAACGTCAACGCTTTCAACGAACTTGGCAGTAGCCAGTTCCTTCAGCAGGGCAATGGCTTCGTTGATGGAGTACTCTTTAGCACCGTCAACTTTTTCGCGAATAACGCGCATACGCTTGGAAAGTTTTGCCATTGTCTTAATCCTCCACTACCAGGCCCATGGAACGAGCGGAGCCTGCGATGCAACGTACTTTTGCATCCAGATCGGCACCGGTCATATCCGGCTCTTTGGTCTTGGCGATTTCTTGCAGCTGAGCTACGGTCACCTTACCAACTTTGTCTTTGTTCGGCTTAGCAGAACCAGACTTGATACCGGCAACTTTCTTCAGCAGGAAGGATGCTGGAGGAGTCTTGGTTTCGAAGGTGAAGGAACGGTCGCTGTAAACAGTGATCACGACTGGAGTCGGTGAACCCTTTTCCAGCTTTTCTGTACGAGCGTTAAACGCCTTACAGAATTCCATGATGTTTACACCGTGTTGACCCAGCGCAGGACCAACGGGAGGGCTGGGGTTAGCACTGCCAGCCTTAACTTGCAGCTTGATATAAGCTGTGACTTTCTTAGCCATTAGAAAAATACCTCAGATATGGGTTCTAGCGCCTCGGAGACATGCTCCTGCAAACGGCTCCCCAACTAATAAAGGGGCAGCGAATTATAGAGATATTCGCTGCCCCTGACAACAGTTGAACGTACGAAAATCAATCAGCCCTTTTCGACCTGACCAAAATCCAGCTCAACCGGAGTAGAGCGACCGAAGATCAGTACGGAGACCTTCACGCGGCTCTTCTCATAATCGACCTCTTCAACGGTACCGTTGAAGTCGGCAAACGGACCATCGGCAACCCGCACCATTTCACCCGGTTCAAACAGGGTTTTTGGACGCGGCTTGTCGTGGGCATCCTGCAGACGGTTGAGGATAGCATCGGCCTCTTTATCAGAGATCGGTGCCGGACGGTCAGAAGTACCGCCAATGAAGCCCATTACACGGGGTACATTACGTACCAAGTGCCATGTGGTTTCATCCATCAACATCTGAACCAGGACATAACCTGGGAAAAATTTGCGCTCACTCTTGCGCTTCTGGCCTGCACGCATCTCGACCACTTCTTCGGTCGGGACCAGTACTTCACCGAACATGTCTTCCATGCCATGCATCTTGATATGCTCACGCAGGGACTTAGCAACTCGGCCTTCATAGCCAGAGAATGCCTGCACGACATACCATCTCATACGTTGTTCACGTTGTTCAGTCATGGCTTATCCTTACACACCGGTAATCAGGTTGACCAACCATACCAAGGCGCCGTCCAACAGGAACAGCAACAAACCCATCACAGCTGTCACCGCCAGCACAATCAGGGTTGTCTGAATGGCTTCCTGACGGGTCGGCCATACGACCTTGCGGACTTCCAGGCGGGACTCGCGGGCAAATGCCAGCGTTGCCTTTCCCTTGGTTGTTTGCAGGGCTACCGCACCAGCAGCAGCAATGACAACGACCACACCCAGGGCGCGGACGGCAGCGATAACATCGTTAAGCAAGTAATTGCCCACTACAGCGGCCGCCAGGATAATGAAAACCAGGCCCCATAGCAGGGTATCCTTGCTTCCGCCCTGGCTTTCAGAACTAACACTCATACAACCCACCTGTATCTGACGTAACCAAAGACACAAAAGCCCCGCACAAGACGAGGTATGTGGCAGGGGTGGCAGGACTCGAACCCGCAACCATCGGTTTTGGAGACCGCTGTTCTACCAATTCGAACTACACCCCTACACAAGAAAGCCCCTATTATAGGGGCTTTGCTTTATTTATGTAAGCCAAAGATTAGGCGATTACACTTGCTACAACACCAGCACCTACGGTACGGCCACCTTCACGGATAGCGAAACGCAGACCGTCGTCCATCGCGATAGGAGCAATCAGGGTAACAACCATTTTGATGTTGTCGCCTGGCATTACCATCTCAACGCCTTCTGGCA
>JBOFSK010000002.1:0-3663 GCA_051651505.1 Aeromonas sp. | reverse complement strand
GGCATTTTTGTATTGAATTGTGGGCTATCAAAGAGATCTCAAGATGGACCAGTAGCACCTTGCTGATGGCCAGGGTGCAAGCTCAGTAGCCCCCTTGCCATCATATGGCGGCGCGTGGTGTCGGGGCTCGCAGAAGGTTGCTAGCTGGCGTGCACCGGGCAGGGGGTGGCGATCAACTCATCATCTTCGTAGCGCCACAGGGTGAGGCTGTTGCCCCACACGCAGCCGGTATCGAGCGCTTTGATATGTGGTTGGCCCGTATTGCCCATCAGGGCCGCCCAGTGGCCGAATACCAGAATAGGGTCATCCACATGGTGCTCCCGCTGCTCAAACCAGGGGCGTAGCCCCGGGGTCGACTCTTGGGGGCTCTTCTTGCACTTGAAGTCGAGCCGGCCGTCGAAATAGCAGAAGCGCATCCGGGTGAAGGTATTGATGATGTAGCGATAGCGGTCGAGCCCGACCAGCGTATCTTGCCAGTTATCAGGCTGGTCACCATACATGTTGTGCAGTAACCACTGGTACTGATCACCGCGCAGCAGGCTCTCTACTTCGCGGGCGCAGTTGCGGGCGGTATGGGCATCCCACGCGGGGGAGAGCCCGGCATGCACCATCATGATGGGCAGATCCGGGTGCTCGGCCAGCAGCGGGCGGTGACGCAGCCACTCCAGCAGTTCATCTCGGTCCGGCGCCTCCATCAGGCTCTGCAGCTTATCTTTCTTTTTGAGCGGTGCAACGCCATTGGCGACTGCCAGCAGGTGCAGATCGTGGTTGCCGAGCACGGTGACGGCACTATTCCCTAGGCCTTTGATAAAGCGCAGGGTATTGAGGGAGTCCGGGCCGCGGGCGACCAGGTCGCCGCAGAGCCAGAGTGTGTCATTGCCCGGATCGAACGCGGCAAGATCCAGCAGACGGCGCAAGTCGTCGTAACAGCCCTGGATGTCACCGACAAAACAGTTCGCCATGAAACCTCAGTTAATAATGTTGGGGATGGCCAGCGTGAAGGGGGTGATGGGGGCCTCAAACTGCTGGCCAGCGCCATCTTGCAGGGTATAGCTCCCTTCCATCACCCCAAGTGGCGTCGCCAGCGGCACGCCGCTCTGGTAGCGGTAGGTCTGCCCTTCGGCGATGACCGGTTGCTCCCCGACTACGCCGGGGCCTGCCACTTCCTGCATCTTGCCATTGGCATCGGTGATGAGCCAGCGCCGGTGCAGCAGTTGCACCGGGCCGGGCCCCAGATTCTCAATCTCAATGAGATAGTGAAACAGGTAAGGGTCTTTGGATCCCGCCACATACTTAGGGTATGGGCGGATCACCAGGTGCGGGGGAGCCACGGGATCAGGCCTGCTGCTGATCTGCCAGCCAGTTGGCGATCATGACGAACTGCTCGAGGGAGAGGTTCTCCGGACGCAGGTTGCCATCGATACCAAGCTCGGTCAGCTGGGCGTCAGTGATGAAGTTGGAGAAGCTGTTACGAATGGTCTTGCGACGCTGACCAAAGCCCTCGGTACAGACGCGGCTCAGGCAGCGAATGTCTTTGGCAACGATAGTCGGGTTCTTGTGCGGCATCAGGCGTACCACGGCAGAGTCCACTTTCGGTGCCGGTTTGAAGGCGCCTGGACCCACTTCCAGCACAGGTACGACTTGGCAGTAGTACTGCACCATCACGCTCAGGCGACCATAGGCCTTGCTGCCAGGACCGGCACACATCCGCAATACCACCTCTTTTTGCAGCATAAAGTGCATGTCTTCAACCCGGTCGGCAAATTCGCACAGGTGGAAAATCAGCGGGGTGGAGATGTTGTAGGGCAGGTTGCCGAAAATCCGTAGCGGTGGCTTGCCTTCGCCGATCAGCGTACCAAAGTCGAAACGCATGGCATCGGCTTCGATCACGGTCAGCTTGTCTTTGAGGGTTGGGTGCTCGCGCAGGCGTGCCGCCAGATCCCGGTCAAGCTCGACCACGGTCATCTTATCCATCTGGGAGGCGACCGGCTCGGTCAGCGCAGCCAGACCCGGACCTATCTCCACCAGATTCTGACCCGGTTGCGGGTTGATGGCGGCGACGATCTGGTCGATCACGTAGCGATCGTGCAAAAAGTTTTGCCCGAAACGCTTACGGGCGGTGTGGCCCATATGCACTTTATTGCTCTGCGGCTTACTGCTCATATCTTTTTTTCTCTACCATCTTGATGGCGTGGTTAATCGCGGTGACCAGGCTGCCCGAGTCCGCCAAGCCTTTGCCTGCCAGATCCAGTGCGGTGCCGTGATCCACCGAAGTGCGGATGAAGGGAAGCCCCAGGGTGATATTGACCGAACTGCCAAAGCCCTTGTATTTGAGCACGGGCAGCCCCTGGTCGTGGTACATGGCGAGTACCGCATCCGCATCCTTGAGGTATTTTTCCTGGAACAGGGTGTCGGCCGGCAAGGGGCCGACCAGATCGATCCCCTCCTGGCGCAACTTGGCCAGGGCAGGTTCGATCACATCAATTTCTTCACGGCCGAGATGGCCCCCTTCCCCTGCATGGGGATTGAGGCCACAGACGTAAATACGAGGTTTGGCAATGCCAAACTTGGTGGTGAGATCCTGGTTGAGGATCCGGATCACCTTGTTGAGGCGATCTTCGGTGATGGCCATTGCCACGTAGGCAAGGGGAATATGGGTTGTCGCCAGCGCGACCCGCAGCCCTTCGGTGGCCAGCAGCATCACCACATCAGCGGTGCCGGACTGCTGGGCAAAGAACTCGGTGTGACCGCTAAACGACACGCCGCCCTGATTGATAATTCCCTTGTGTACCGGTCCCGTCACCACGGCGGCAAATTCGCCGCTCATGTTGCCATCACAGGCGCGCTGCAGGGTAGCCAGTACGTAGGCGCCATTACCTTCATCTAGCTTGCCCGGTACCACGGGGGCACCGAGTGCGACCGGACAGATAGTCAGGGTACCCGCCCGCTGTGGGTGGGCAGGGGCAGCCTCATCATAGGGCTCAAGCTCGATGGCGAGCCCCAGCAGGGCCGCCCGCTCGCGCAGCAACGCCGGATCGGCGATCACCACCAGCTGGTGGGGCCAATCTTGCTGGGCAATCTGCAACAGCAGATCCGGCCCTATCCCGGCCGGTTCGCCCGGGGTCACAGCCAGCCGACGGCAAGCCATCAGCTATTGGCGCCATCGATTTGGATGTAAGCCTCGTCACGCAACTCGTCCAACCAGGCTTGCGACTCTTCGACGAAGCGACGGTTGAAAATCAGCTGATAGGCGCGCTGATCCTGGGCTTTGTCGGTAGCATCCTGGCTGCGGCGATCTTCCAGCTGCACGATGTGCCAGCCGTGGCTGGTACGGAACGGGGCACTGATCTGACCCGGTTGCAGACGGTTGACCATGTCACGGAACTCCGGCACATAGACGTTGGGATCAGACCAGCCCAGCTCGCCACCCTGTACCGCAGAGCCCGGATCTTCCGAGTGTTTTTCTGCCATGCTGGCGAAGCTGGCCTTGCCACTCTTGAGATCGTGCAGGATGCCGTCCAGCATCCCCTTGGCTTTCTCTTCGCTCAGGATGATAGAGGGCTTGATCAGGATGTGACGGGCCTTCACTTCGGTCTGCATCACTTGCTGCTGACCTTTACTGTCGAATACTTTGACGATGTGCAGACCGGCGCCAGAGCGCAG
>JBOFSK010000001.1:0-1538 GCA_051651505.1 Aeromonas sp. | reverse complement strand
TGATCGCCAGCTTTTGCCACTGGCGCGTCAGGATGTGCGGGTCCCAGCCCGCCTGACCGAAGGCAACGGCAAGATCATCGGCCAGGCCGGCATAAGCTTGGGCTGCCTCATTGATCGGCCCGAGCCAGGTTTCCCCCTTACCTGTGTGCCGAAACACGAAATGACCACAACGCATGGCGCCATGGCTGGTGACGCCGGCAATCACCGGGTTGTGGGGGAACAGATCGGCCACCTGCTGGGCAATCCCCATGCCGTTGTGTAGCAACACGATGGGCACTGTGCTGGCTAACTGACCCACCAAGGGCGTCAATGCCTCGATCACTTGATTAGCCTTGGTCATCACCAGCAGCCGGTTAATCGGGCCAGGTTTGCTGATAAATCCGCGTTCAATCGTCAGCAGTTGCTGCTGCCCATCCAGCGCGGTGAAATCGATCCCTGGGTGGAGGGTAGACTGGTGATGATCGCGCAGCAAAATGCGGGTGGTTTGCCCATGTTGGGTCAACAAGGAGGCCACGACTCCGCCGAGAGCGCCACAGCCCAACAGGGTCCATTGTGGCATAAAGGGAGAGATAGCTGGGCTAATAACAGGCTGTCGGGAAAGGTTCAATCCGCTTGGCATGGTGTGACTCTGTCAGGGTAAGGGTTGCAATCCGCTCAACCTGTTACCGGGGAGATTATGAAGACATATGTGCCGGACACTAACGGGTCCACCCGTCCAGTGCGCAGGGAATTCTAGCAGAGCCGCCCCATCAAAATCAGCAAATTTGCCCGTTTTCTGGTAGATTTGCCCACCTGTAGAGTTGCCCATCTTCTTCGTGCAACAAGCAATATGAGGAGCCCTGACATGCCGTCATTCGATATTGTCTCTGAAGTCAAAATGAACGAGGTGTTGAACGCCGTCGAGAACGCCAATCGTGAACTGGCGACCCGCTTCGATTTTCGTGGTGTTGAAGCCAGCTTCGAGCTCAACAAGGAAGAGGTCAAACTGGAGGCTGATGCCGATTTCCAGCTCAAGCAAATGATCGAGATCCTGCGCGGGGCCCTGCTCAAGCGCAACATTGAAAACAGTTCGATGGAAGCCGGTGACAGCGTGCACTCTGGCAAGCGCTTCCACCTGACCGTCAAGTTCAAGCAGGGGATCGAGAAAGAGATCGCCAAAAAGCTGGTCAAATTGATCAAGGATTCCAAGATCAAGGTGCAAGTTGCCATTCAAGGTGATGAGGTTCGCGTTACCGGCAAGAAGCGTGACGATCTGCAAGAGGCCATGGCACTGGTCCGTGGCGCCGAGCTGGGTCAACCGATGCAGTTCCAGAACTTCCGCGATTAATTTATCCACTCAGCCGTGGCGCACTCATTGACTCGTGCCACGCTATAAATCGCAGCCATAAAAAAACCGGAGCAAATGCTCCGGTTTTTTTGTACCTCAAGTTTGATTAGAACTTGTAGGTAACAGCGAAGTAGTGGCTGAAGCCGGTAGACTTGAAATCGGCAGAGTTATCAATACCGTAGATCTCGTTGAAGTACTTCAGACCGTAACC